>NZ_JVJI01000016.1:0-103083 GCF_001072665.1 Streptococcus pseudopneumoniae
AGTTGGTAGTAGCGCATGACTGTTAATCATGATGTCGTAGGTTCGAGTCCTACTGGCGGAGTATAGATAAAAGGGAACACAGTGTTGTTCCCTTTTTTGCATCAATTCGTATCACCAAGCATCTTCATGAGGAAGTCTGTTATTTCTTGAGGACTTTCTTTTTTTCCATGTGCAATCCAAGTTTGGCAAACACCAAAAAGTGCGTGAGTTAGATAGATGCTACTGTATTCTAATTCAGTGGTATTGAGATTCAGTTGTATAAATCGTTTTTGTAAATCTGTACTGAGCATGATATGAAGTTTATTTCTTAAGAAATTTTGGATTTCTTTAGTCCCATTTTCAGAAAGAAGGGCAGCCAGAAGTGGTTCTGACTCTAGATATTCAAAGACTTCTAAAATAGCATCTTTTTTATGATGAGCATGTTTTTGAAAAATATATTCAAATGTATGGAATAGCTTGCTTTGATAGTGCTCAATCATATCATACTTATCCTTATAGTGAGTATAGAAGCTGGAACGACTAATTCCGGCTTTTTCTGCTAGCTTGACAGTAGAAATTTGATCAAATGGCTGTTCCATGAGTAATTGTACCATAGCATTTTCAATAGTTCGCTTTGTTTTTAAGCGTTTGTTACTTTCTTGCATATTTCCTCCTTGTAAACAAATTAGACTATATGTCTAAAAATGGATTTTTTATCTTGTAATCTAGATTTTTTATTGTATAATCAATTATATCAAAATTTTAGACAATATGTTTAAAAAAGGAGAAGCTATGTTTAAAGAATGGAAAGCAATTTTTAAAAAACCAACCTTTATTATTGTCATGATAGGGATTTCTCTTATTCCAGCTCTGTACAATATCATATTTTTGTCATCAATGTGGGATCCATATGGTCAATTGTATGACTTACCTGTGGCAGTTGTCAATAATGATAAAGAAGCCTCCTATAATGGTAATAGCATGTCTATAGGAAAAGACATGGTATCCAATTTAAAAGAAAATAAAACCTTGGATTTTCATTTTGTAGATGAAGAAGAAGGTAAGAAGGGATTAGAAAATGGCGATTACTATATGGTAGTGACTTTACCAAGTGATCTATCCGAAAAAGCAGCTTCTATTTTAACGGATCATCCAGAGCAAATGCAAATCGATTATCAGACTTCAAGTGGTCATAGCTTTATTGCCAGCAAGATGAGTGATTCTGCGATGACACAATTGAAGCAGAATGTTTCTACCAATGTAACCGAGACCTATACTAAAGCTTTATTTCAAAAGATGGGTGATTTAAAATACGGTTTAACGAAGGCAGCCGATGGAAGTGAACAATTGGCTAACGGGGCCAGTCAGTTAGCTGTAGGAAGTCAGACATTGTCTTCAAATCTTGCTACTTTAGCTAGCTCAAGTTTAACATTTTCGGATGGAACAGATCAATTTACAAAAGGGTTGACAACGTATGTCACAGGAGTAAAGCAACTGAATAGTGGCTTAGGAACATTTAATGATGGTTTACAGAACTATACAAGTGCGGTTTCACAGGTTGACACAGGACTTAATCAATTATCTTCGAAAACTCCAGAATTAGTTGCAGGTGTCAACCAGTTAAATACAGGGATGAAGTCATATGCTGGTGGAGTTTCACAACTCAATTCAGGTCTCAGTCAATTTTCGGTTGGTGTCAATGCCTATACAAGCGGAGTTGACAAATTATCTGTTGGTACCAACCAACTATCAAGTCAATCAGATACATTGAGAGACAGTATTACTCAATTAAATAAAGGAATCAAAGAAATATCCGCACAATTAAATACTTCATCTCAACAGAAAGAGGATATAACACAGTTAGCAAGCAGTTTAGATGAGTTGAATAAGGCTCTCCAATCAGTTACAGTTTCAGATAATACTGATCTTAAAAATACAATATCTAATGACTTAACAAATATAACGACTCTTGCTCAAACTATTGTGACTAATAGTCAAGCAGAGCAAGAGAAAACTCTTACAAATCTTCAAGCAACAGCAACTTATCAATCTCTCACTGAAACTCAGAAAAAAGAATTGACTGAAGCTGTTTCAAATAATTCTAATTCTACGATAGAGTCAGCAAAAGCAATTTTAACGACGGCAGGAGATTTAAAAGAAAATTTAGGAAGTATAAACCAACCAGTCTCTAATCTTTCTACTTTACAGACTAAAGCAAATCAACTTTTACCTATAGCGTCTAGTTCCTTGACATCTATGTCAAGTGGATTTACACAGTTGCAAAATGCTTTAGATAATCAGTTAGTTCCCGGAAGTCAATCAATTGAAAATGGAGTTAATGCGTATACTAAGGGATTGGATACTATTTCTTTAGGTGTAAATCAACTAAGTGAAAAGAATACAACTTTAACAACAAGTTTGGATCAATTGGTTTCTGGCTCAATCAAGTTGACAGAAAACTCTTCAAAATTGACAACTGGTTTGGATACTCTAGCTGGGAAAACTCCAGAATTAGTGTCTGGTATTGAAAAATTATCAAATGGCTATAATGAATTGAATCAAAAGAGTCAAGAATTGATAGCAGGAGTTGATAAATTACAGTCAGGCTCTAGCCAACTAGCTGACAAATCCAGTCAGTTAATTTCAGGTGCTTCTCAATTAGAAAGTGGAGCTAATAAATTTGCAGATGGAGCTGGGAAACTAGCAGAAGGTGGAACAAAGTTAACTTCTGGCTTGGAAGGTTTACAGACAGGAGTTGCTTCTTTAGGACAAGGATTGAGTAATGCTAGTGATCAACTCAAATCAGCATCTACGGAATCTAAAAATGCAGAGATTTTATCAAATCCTCTCAGTCTTTCTAAAACAGACAATGATCAAGTTCCTGTAAATGGAGTTGCAATGTCTCCTTATATGATATCAGTTGCTCTTTTTGTTGCAGCAATATCAACAAATATGATCTTTGCGAAGCTGCCTTCAGGACGTCATCCAGAGAGTCGTTGGGCTTGGTTGAAATCTCGAGCAGAAATAAATGGTATTATAGCTGTTTTGGCAGGAATTTTGGTATATGGAGGAGTTCATCTTATTGGTCTAACGGCTAATCATGAGATGAGAACATTTATTCTCATTATCCTAACAAGTTTAGTATTCATGTCCATGGTGACTGCTTTAACAACATGGAATAGCCGTATAGGAGCTTTCTTTTCTCTTATTTTGCTTTTATTACAGTTAGCATCAAGTGCAGGTACTTACCCACTTGCTTTGACAAATGATTTCTTTAGAGCCATCAATCCTTGGTTACCAATGAGTTATTCAGTTTCGGGATTACGACAAACAATCTCTATGACAGGAAATATTCATCATCAAGTCATTTTCCTTGCTGTGATATTAGCCCTATTTACTGGTTTAGGTATGCTAGCCTATCGACCTAAGAAAATGGAAGAAGATTAAAAAAATCGACCGATTAATTGGTCGATTTTTTATGCTTTAGATGACTTTCGTCTGTGATTATAGATTCCAAATAGTAAGAGAGAAGTAAAGGAACAAATTGCTCCAGTAATAAAACTATTGGGAATAAAGGAAAGTGTAATAGTTCCTTTTCCCTTAGGAACGTCAACTTTCATAAAACCAGTTTGAGCTTGTTTAATTTCTATTTTCTTACCATCTTGGTAGGCAGACCAGCCTTTATCATAAGGAATGGTGAAGAAAATGGACGTATTTTGTTTAACATCATATGTAGCAAAGACTTTGTTTTTAGAAGTTGATACCGTTACTGGTTGTTCTTTAATTTTTTGAATTGCCTCGGTGAAAGTTTTGGTATCTAAACGATAGAAGGCAGGAGATTCAAATGATACCTGTGAATTTCCAGGGAAACTAACATTAATATTGAAAGTTTTTTTCTCTTTTGTATAGCCTAGATTAAAGAAGGAGAAGACATTATCAGTTGTAAAAGTTTTCTTTTCCCCATTGACAAGGATGTCAACTTTCTTTTGTTTATCATTAGAAAAGTGAAGGTTTGTGAAAGAAAGATAAACTTGGCTGTTTTCTGGCACTTCAATTTGATATTGGATTGCTGCATCTTCATTTGAAGAACTTGTAACAGTAATCAAATCATCAGTATTCTCTGTTTTTTCATAGGGTATTGGAGAAAAATAATCAAAATTGACGTCAGCAAGTTGATTTAAAAACGAGGCTTGATTATCTAAAGTATGTTCATTGAACTTGACATCATTGTAAATAGATTGACTAGCAAATGCAATCGGAAGAGAGTATTGATTTTCATATAGGGTAAGATTATCTTTTTGATAGATATCTTGGAAACCATACTTATCAATAGGACTGTCTGAGATATTGTACTGGATGCCAAATAAACTATCAGCCAAAATACTATTATTTGCATAACGGAGATTGAGATTGGTCCCAGAGGATTTAAAGCCAAGTTTATCCAAAGTAGAGCTTGCTGAACGATTTCGAACAGATGAAAATTGAGATATTCCATTGTAGTTAAATTTCATACTATCATTCCCTGTCTGAGTTTGTAGTTTCTCAGTACGAGTAAATGGATCCTCAATATATGTTGAGAAAGATTCCATAGCTGGGATATCTCTACTATATGCACTTCGAGAAGCAAATCCCCATTCCTTTGCAATTCCGTCCATTTGAGATGAAGCATTTAAACTTATTTCAACCATTATAAATAAAGAGATTAGAATGGCAAATAGATTTACAGAGATAAACTTTTTGATAAATGCAAGGAGTAAAAGCGAATAGACAACCAAAAATTCAAGAGTC
Source organism: Streptococcus pseudopneumoniae (assembly GCF_001072665.1). Classification (GTDB taxonomy): domain Bacteria; phylum Bacillota; class Bacilli; order Lactobacillales; family Streptococcaceae; genus Streptococcus; species Streptococcus pseudopneumoniae_S. Next base: position 4,768 of record NZ_JVJI01000016.1, read on the forward strand.
AGCAGAATATTCAAATCTGTTAAAAAAGAATAATGCGATTTTAGATAGATGGTAGCTAAAAATCCTGTTACTACAAGAAAAAGCGAAACTAAAAAGTTCCAGATTTTAATTTCTCTTAGACGATTTAAGACTTCCGCTGCTGTGTAAATTAACAAGGTAGAGAAAATCCAAGCATAGCGATGTAAAAACATGTTTGGAGTATGCATGCCTTGCCAAAATAAATCAAGGGCTTCTATATAAAAGCTTGCAATTAAAAATGTAAAGAAGATTGCATAGATCAGTTTCACGTGAAACTTAATAGATTTCAGCGTAAAAAATAAAATAGTTAAAATAAAGGGAAGCAGTCCAACAAAAATCATTGGGATAGCCCCATACTTTGTTGTGTCAAAGGAACCAATGAATTGCTTAGCAAAGAGATCAAGATACCAGCTACTTTCAGTTTGAAACTTTGTAACTTCAGTTAATTTTTCTCCATGTGTCTGTAAATCAAATAGAGTAGGAAGAGTCAGAATCAAACTAGCCATACCAGCTAAAAAGGAGATAACTATGAAATCAAGAACAGATGATTTTCGTGTTTTAAAATCCCAAGAAATTTGACAGAGATACCAGAAAATAAGAAACAGTGCTGTCATATAGCCAAAATAATAATTTTGGATAAATAAGATTGACAGACTTGTAAAGTACAATAGGAATTTCTTTTCAGTGATAAGTAGCTGTAAACCAGTTATAATTAAAGGAATCAAGATAAAAACATCTAGCCAGGTTTTTATCTCTAATTGACTGACAGTGAAACTCATCAGAGCATAGGAAGTAGATAAAGCTAGTTTTAAAGGCTTAGGAATCGATTTAAATAATTTATTTAAACTAAAGTAAGTTGACAGTCCAATCAATCCAAATTTTAAGAGAGTTGTCAGATAGACAGCATCTGGCATATTAGTTAGATCAAAAAAGTAAACTAGTGGTGAAAGGAAACTTCCCAAGTAATAACTAGATAGGGCATAGAAATTTAATCCGAGGCCACTTGTAAAGGTGTAGAACAAACTACCATTTTCGTGTAGGATATTTCGTAAAGCTACATCAAAAATAACGTATTGATGAAACCCATCTCCTAATAGTGGAGATGTATCGCTATTCCAGTAGATACCTTGAGATAGATATACTCCTATCATAATGATTACGGGAATGATGAAAGAAACAAAACAGGTCCAATATGTTTTAAAAAATAATTTCATGTTACCTCATAAAATGTTAGAAAACTCAGCTGGTTAACCCAACTGAGTTTTGAAGATTTTAGTCTTTCCAAAGTTCTTTAACTTTTGCTTGTACTTCTGCATTTTCTAGGAATTCATCATAGGTTTCATCGATACGGTCAATGACGCCATTTTTAGACAAGACAATGATATGGTTAGCTAGAGTTTGAATAAACTCGTGGTCATGGCTGGCAAAGATGATTGATTCTTTAAAGTTTTTCAATCCATCATTCAAGCTTGAGATAGATTCCAAGTCCAAGTGATTGGTTGGATCATCAAGTACAAGGACATTTGATTTTAAGAGCATAAGTTTTGAAAGCATGACACGAACTTTTTCTCCCCCTGACAAGACATTTACAGGTTTGTTAACCTCATCTCCAGAGAAGAGCATACGGCCGAGGAAGCCACGTAGAAAAGTATTGTCATCTTCTTCTTTACTTGCGAATTGACGCAACCAGTCAAGAATTGATTCTCCCCCTGCAAAATCTGCCGAGTTATCTTTTGGCAAGTAAGAACGGCTAGTAGTTACTCCCCACTTGACAGTTCCTTCATAGTCAATGTCACCCATGATTGCACGAATTAATGCAGTCGTTTGGATGTCATTTTGTCCAATAAGTGCTGTTTTATCACCTGGACGCAAGATAAAGCTGATATTATCTAAAATAGTCTCACCATCAATCTTTACAGATAGATTTTCTACTGTCAAGAGATCATTACCAATCTCACGTTCCGCTTTAAAGTTGATAAATGGATATTTACGACTAGATGGTACAATTTCTTCAAGTTCAATCTTATCAAGCATTTTCTTACGTGATGTTGCTTGTCTTGATTTAGAAGCATTAGCAGAGAAACGAGCAACGAACTCTTGCAATTGCTTAATTTTTTCTTCTGCTTTGGCATTACGGTCTGCTAGTAATTTAGCAGCGAGCTCAGAAGATTCCTTCCAGAAGTCGTAGTTCCCGACATAGAGTTTGATTTTTCCAAAGTCAAGGTCGGCCATGTGAGTACATACTTTGTTTAAGAAGTGACGGTCATGGGATACAACAATAACGGTGTTATCAAAATCAATCAAGAAGTCTTCTAGCCATGTAATTGATTGGATATCTAAACCATTGGTAGGCTCATCCAAGAGAAGAACATCAGGTTTACCGAAAAGTGCTTTGGCGAGGAGAACCTTTACTTTTTCACCGTTGGCCAATTCGCTCATATTTTGATAGTGCAATTCTTCTGGGATATTTAGGTTTTGAAGGAGTTGAGAGGCTTCACTTTCTGCTTCCCATCCTCCAAGCTCGGCAAACTCTCCTTCAAGTTCGGCAGCACGCACTCCATCCTCATCTGAGAAATCTTCCTTCATGTAGATGGCATCTTTCTCTTTCATGATGCTATAAAGTTTTTCATTTCCCATGATAACGACATCAATGGCACGTTCATCTTCATAGTCAAAGTGATTTTGACGAAGAACAGAGAGACGTTCATCTGGACCAAGAGAGATGTGACCAGTAGTAGGTTCGATATCTCCAGCTAAAATTTTTAAAAAGGTTGATTTTCCGGCACCATTAGCACCGATTAATCCGTAAGTATTTCCTTCTGTAAATTTGATATTGACATCATCAAAAAGTTTGCGATCACTAAAACGTAGTGAAACATCAGATACTGTAAGCAATGTTTTTCTCCTATATGTGTAATATATTTATTCTACTAGAAAATACGGAAATATTCAAATTTTTATCTGTCAATTTTGTGTAAATTAAATTTACAGCATACTTTACACGAATCCGTAAATAGAAAGGCTGATTTATTTTGATAAATTACGGTTATTTCATTAAAAAAATGCTATAATTGAAGGGACTATATCGAAGGAGAATAAAATGATTAAACCCATTATTTTAACAGGAGACCGTCCAACAGGAAAATTGCATATTGGACATTATGTTGGAAGTCTCAAAAATAGAGTTTTATTACAGGAAGAGGATAAGTATGATATGTTTGTGTTCTTGGCTGACCAACAAGCTTTGACAGATCATGCTAAAGACCCTCAAACAATTGTAGAGTCTATCGGAAATGTTGCTTTGGATTATCTTGCAGTTGGATTGAATCCAAGTAAATCGACAATCTTTATTCAAAGTCAAATTCCAGAGTTGGCTGAGTTGTCTATGTATTATATGAATCTAGTTTCATTGGCACGTTTGGAGCGTAATCCAACTGTCAAGACAGAAATTGCTCAGAAAGGATTTGGACAAAGCATTCCGACAGGATTCTTGGTCTATCCAATAGCTCAAGCAGCTGACATCACAGCTTTCAAGGCTAATTATGTTCCTGTTGGGACAGATCAGAAACCAATGATTGAGCAAACTCGTGAAATTGTTCGTTCTTTTAATAATGCATATAACTGTGATGTCTTGGTAGAGCCGGAAGGTATTTATCCAGAAAATGAGAGAGCAGGGCGTTTGCCTGGTTTAGATGGAAATGCTAAAATGTCTAAGTCCCTTAATAACGGTATTTATTTAGCTGATGATGCGGATACTTTGCGTAAAAAAGTAATGAGTATGTATACAGATCCAGATCATATTCGAGTGGAAGATCCAGGTAAGATTGAGGGAAATATGGTTTTCCATTATCTAGATGTTTTTGGTCGTCCAGAAGATGCTCAAGAAATTGCTGACATGAAAGAACATTATCAACGAGGTGGTCTTGGTGATGTGAAGACCAAGCGTTATCTACTTGAAATATTAGAACGTGAACTGGGTCCTATTCGTGAGCGCCGTATTGAATTTGCTAAGGATATGGGAGAAGTTTATAATATGCTTCAAAAAGGTAGTGAAAGAGCGCGTGAAGTTGCAGGTCAAACCCTATCTGAGGTTAAAGGAGCAATGGGACTTCATTACTTTAACTAAGTTTATTTTACAAGAAACTATCATTTCTATCTCGAAGAAAAGATAGTTTTTTATTTACCCCTGTAACATTTGACAAATTTTTATAGAATGGTATGATAGATACAATATAAAAAGAGTCAAGCTCAAAAAGAAAGAAAAGAGGAAACTTCGAATGTCTAATTGGGACACTAAATTTTTGAAAAAAGGTTTTACCTTTGATGATGTATTGCTTATTCCAGCTGAAAGTCATGTGTTGCCTAACGATGCAGATTTAACAACTAAATTGGCAGATAATTTGACTTTAAATATCCCAATTATTACCGCTGCCATGGACACAGTTACAGAGAGTCAAATGGCCATTGCTATTGCTCGTGCAGGTGGTCTCGGAGTTATCCATAAAAACATGTCAATTGCTCAACAAGCAGACGAGGTTCGCAAGGTAAAACGTTCTGAAAATGGAGTTATTATTGATCCGTTCTTCTTGACACCTGAACATACAATTGCTGAAGCAGATGAGCTTATGGGTCGTTACCGCATCAGTGGTGTTCCAGTTGTTGAAACACTTGAAAATCGTAAATTGGTTGGTATTTTGACAAACCGAGATCTTCGTTTTATTTCAGATTATAACCAACCAATTTCAAACCATATGACCAGTGAAAATCTTGTGACTGCTCCTGTGGGTACAGATCTTGTAACGGCTGAAAGCATTCTTCAAGAACACCGTATTGAAAAACTTCCGTTGGTAGATGAAGAAGGCCGTCTTTCTGGTTTGATTACCATCAAAGATATTGAAAAAGTTATTGAGTTTCCAAATGCGGCTAAAGATGAGTTTGGTCGTCTTCTAGTTGCAGGTGCAGTAGGTGTTACTTCAGATACATTTGAACGTGCAGAGGCTCTTTTTGAGGCAGGAGCGGATGCGATTGTTATTGATACTGCGCATGGTCATTCTGCAGGTGTCTTGCGTAAAATTGCTGAGATTCGTGCTCATTTCCCAGACCGTACTTTGATTGCTGGAAATATTGCTACTGCTGAAGGTGCACGTGCTCTTTATGAAGCAGGTGTAGACGTTGTCAAGGTTGGTATTGGACCAGGTTCTATCTGTACTACTCGTGTTATTGCTGGTGTTGGTGTTCCGCAAGTAACGGCTATCTACGATGCTGCAGCTGTTGCGCGTGAATATGGTAAAACTATTATTGCTGACGGTGGAATCAAGTATTCTGGAGATATTGTAAAAGCCCTTGCTGCAGGTGGAAATGCAGTTATGCTTGGATCAATGTTTGCTGGAACTGATGAAGCTCCAGGCGAAACTGAAATCTTCCAAGGACGTAAGTTTAAGACTTACCGTGGTATGGGATCAATTGCTGCTATGAAGAAAGGTTCAAGCGATCGTTACTTCCAAGGCTCTGTCAACGAAGCAAACAAACTCGTTCCCGAAGGAATTGAAGGTCGTGTTGCTTATAAAGGAGCGGCAGCTGATATTGTCTTCCAAATGATTGGTGGTATTCGCTCTGGTATGGGTTACTGTGGTGCAGCTAACCTTAAAGAACTACACGATAATGCTCAATTTATTGAAATGTCTGGTGCTGGTTTGAAAGAGAGCCATCCTCATGATGTACAAATTACGAATGAGGCACCAAATTATTCTATGTAATAAACAATGAAAAGAACTCCCGTGAAAACAGGAGTTCTTTTACGATGTTGTCAATTTTAGTTTACAGTAACTTTACCATCCTGAATAGTAAAGATACTTAGATTTTCTGGCAGATTTTGAAGATGATCTAAGCTTGTTGTTGTAATAAAGGTTTGGATTGAATGAGAAATCGTTTCTAATAATTTTAGTTGTCTAGTGTTGTCAAGTTCGCTCATAACATCGTCAAGTAGTAATATTGGAGATTCTGTAGTAATACTTTCCATTAATTCAATTTCTGCTAATTTTATCGAGAGGACGAGACTACGATGTTGACCTTGACTTCCAAAACAAGCATCCATCCCATTTATATAAAAAGAAATATCATCTCGATGAGGACCAACACCAGTATTCTTTTTAAACAAATCTCTGGACCTACTTTTTTCTAAAGCAATTTTGAAAGATTCAGATAAATCTTCTTTGTCAGTTATCTTGACAGAAGATTGATAGGATATTGACAGTTCTTCAATCTGATTAGAGATTTCAAAATGTTTCTTACGACCAAAATATTCTAGTTTTTTTATGAAATCTAAGCGGTGTTTCATTACACGACATCCATAATTGACTAGCTGATCATCTAGTACTGAAAGGAAGGTTTCATCTATTGTTTGAGCTGATTTTAAATAGGTATTTCTTTGCTTAAGGATATGGTTATAATTGGTTAAGTCAGATAAATAGATTGGCTTAATTTGTCCAAGCTCCATATCAATGAATTTTCGTCGAACTGAAGGTGCTCCTTTAATTAGTTGTAAATCTTCCGGAGCAAATAAGACAACATTCATGTGTCCTACGTAATCTGAAAGTCGTGCCTGTTTTAAGTGATTAACTTTTGTCACACGCCCTTTTTGTGTTAGTTCGATTTCGAGAGGAATGGATCCCGTTTGTTTTTGAACAAGACCTGAAAGATGAAGCTGTTCCTCATCAAAATGAATGAGATTTTTATCAGTTCGAGTTCGATGACTGCGTGTTAAGGCTAAAAAATAGATAGCCTCTAACATATTTGTTTTACCTTGTGCATTGCGTCCTAAAAAGACATTTAATTTAGGATTAAAGTCTATTTTCGTCTCTTTGTAGTTACGAAAAGTTTTGAGAGATAGGTGTTGTAGCCACATGATTATCTACCAGGGAATCGTGGAGCTTGTTTGCTTTTTGGTGATGAAGTAGGTTTAGAGTTGTCTTTCTTTACTCCCTTATTCATCTCCTTGACGAGTTTAGCGATTCGTTTTTTTTCAACTTTATCAGCCTGATACTCCTCTTGTTCTTCAAAAGTAGGTTGTGTCAACAAGATGTCAATATTCATGTCAGGGATGTCAACTTTATCGCCAATACGAAGTTTTTTACCACGACGACTCTCTAATTCTCCATTAAAGTAAACAGAATGTTCAGAGAGAAATGATTTGATAGCTCCTCCGCTATGTGTAATTCCAAGTTCTTTGAGTAGTGCTTGGAGGGTAATAAATTCTTCAAATAATTTGTATTCCATAATTCACCTCAATCTTTGGTATTATACCATATTTTCCTAAAAATAGTGAGAGAAACAAGGAATAATGTAAGCGATTTTTATTTCAAAAGTGTTACAGAGAACAAGAAAATTTCAGTTTTTCGTGATATAATAGAAGTCTGTATATAAGGAGGTAAATCATGGAGTTAGTGCATGGAATTTCAACACATTTTATCCAATCAAAAAAGTTTAAAACGAACAAAATCGCCGTGCGTTTTACCACTCCATTATCTCTTGATACGATTGCAGGTCGCATGTTGAGTGCGAGTGTGCTAGAGACTGCTAATCAGATGTATCCTACTTCTCAAGATTTGAGAAAACATTTGGCCAGTCTATACGGTACAGATATGTCAACCAATTGTTTCAGAAGAGGGCAAAGTCATATTGTAGAATTGACATTTACCTATGTTCGTGATGAGTTTTTAAGTAGGAAAAATGTTCTAACTTCTCAGGTTTTGGAACTTGTAAAAGAAACTCTTTTTTCACCCATAGTAGTTGATAATGGATTTGATCCGGCCTTATTTGAAATTGAGAAAAAACAATTGCTAGCAAGTTTAGCAGCTGATATGGATGATTCATTTTATTTCGCACATAAAGAATTAGATAAATTATTTTTTTATGATGAACGTCTCAAATTGGAATACAGTGATTTACGAAATCGTATTTTAGCTGAAACTCCACAAAGTTCTTATTCTTGTTTCCAAGAATTTTTGGCTAATGATCGAATAGATTTCTTTTTCCTAGGTGATTTTAATGAGGTTGAAATTCAAAATGTATTAGAATCATTTGGCTTCAAAGGTCGAGAAGGAGATGTAAAAGTTCAGTATTGTCAACCATATTCTAATATCCTTCAGGAAGGTATGGTTCGGAAAAATGTGGGACAATCCATTTTGGAATTGGGTTATCATTACCCTTCTGAATATGGTGATGAGAAACATTTACCCATGATTGTAATGAATGGTTTACTTGGTGAATTTGCTCATTCTAAGCTCTTTACAAACGTCCGTGAAAATGCTGGATTGGCTTATACTATTTCAAGTCAGCTTGATTTATTTAGTGGATTCTTGAGGATGTATGCTGGTATCGATCGAGAAAATCGGAACCAGGCTCGTAAAATGATGAATAATCAACTGCTTGATTTAAAAAAAGGTTATTTTACAGAGCTTGAGTTAGAGCAAACAAAGGAAATGATTCGTCGGTCTCTGTTGCTTTCTCAAGATAATCAAAGTTCATTGATTGAACGTGCTTATCAAAATGCCTTGCTTGGAAAATCTTCAGCAGACTTTAAAAGTTGGATTGCAAAACTCGAGCAAGTTGATAAAGAGGCTATTTGTAGAGCAGCAAATAATGTGAAACTACAGGCGATTTACTTTATGGAAGGAATAGAATGACAAAGGTTGTTTTTGAAGAAAAATACTATCCAGCTGTAAAAGAAATGGTTTATCGAACTCGTTTGTCAAATGGATTGACAGTTGCTCTTTTGCCTAAAAAGGAATTTAAAGAGGTTTACGGGAGTGTAACTGTACAGTTTGGTTCGGTAGATACGCTTGTAACAGAAGTTGACGGATATGTAAAAGAATATCCTGCGGGAATTGCTCATTTTCTTGAACATAAATTATTTGAGAGAGAAGATGCTAGCGATTTGATGTCGGCTTTTACGAGTCTAGGTGCAGATAGTAATGCCTTTACAAGCTTTACAAAAACAAGTTATCTTTTTTCAGCAACGGATCATTTTTTAGAAAATTTGGACTTACTTGATGAATTGGTAACATCAGCACAATTTACTGAAGATTCTATTTTAAGGGAGCAGGATATTATACAGCAAGAACGAGAAATGTATCAAGATGATCCAGATTCGTGTTTATTCTTTTCAACTTTAGCGAATTTGTATCCTGGTACACCTTTAGCAACTGATATAGTTGGAAGTGAGGAGTCAATTTCCCAAATCAATCTAACTAATTTGCAAGAAAATTTTACAAGATTTTACAAACCTGTAAACATGTCTCTGTTTTTAGTTGGTAATTTTGATGTGGAACGAGTACAGGACTATTTTGAAAGCAAAGAACTGAAAGATTTAGATGTTCAGGAAGTAGTAAGAGAAAAGCTTGTTTTACAAGATGTAAAGCAAACAGACAGTATGAGAATGGAAGTGTCTTCTCCCAAACTAGCGATTGGTATTAGAGGTAAGCAAGAAGTTGCTGAAGCGGATTGCTATCGATATCATATTTTATTAAAATTATTGTTTGCAATGATGTTTGGTTGGACTTCGGATCGTTTTCAGAAATTATATGAATCAGGTAAAATTGATGCGTCCTTATCTCTGGAAGTTGAAGTAACAAGTCGTTTTCATTTTGTTATGTTGACAATGGATACAAAAGAGCCAGTTGCTTTATCTCATCAGTTTAAAAAGGCTATTCGTAATTTCACAAAGGATATAGATATTACAGAGGATCATTTAGACATTATCAAAAGAGAGATGTTTGGAGAATTTTTCAGTAGCATGAACTCTCTTGAATTTATTGCAACGCAATATGATGCTTTTGAAAATGGTGAGACAATTTTTGATTTGCCGAAAATTTTACAGGAAATTACTTTGGAGGATGTCCTTGATGCTGGACATCATTTAATAGATGATGGTGATATAGTTGATTTTACAATATTCCCATCGTAGTAACCTATCATAATCGATACTAGAAAGAAGGAATGACAAGTATGAGGAAAAAAACAATTGGTGAGGTTTTACGTTTAGCTAGAACCAACCAAGGGTTGACTTTAGAAGAATTACACAAAAAAACAGAAATTCAGTTGGATATGTTGGAAGCGATGGAAGCTGATGATTTTGATCAACTTCCTAGTCCATTTTATACTCGTTCTTTTTTGAGAAAGTATGCGTGGGCAGTTGAGCTAGATGAGCGAATTGTCTTGGATGCTTATGATTCTGGGAGCATGATTACTTATGAGGAAGTAGATGTTGATGAAGAGGAGTTGACAGGTAGGAGACGTTCAAGTAAGAAAAATAAGACATCATTTTTACCTTTATTTTATTTTATACTCTTTGCACTATCGATTGTCATTTTTGTGACTTATTATGTTTGGAATTATATTCAGACTCAACCGGAGCGTTCATCTGCGTCTAGTTATAGTGTAGTCCAAGCAACAAGCTCGACTAGTTCTGCAACTCCATCTTCAAGTAGTGGTTCATCAAGTAGCTCTTCGAATATTGAACCAGTTATAAGTGTATCAGGTGAAGGAAATTATGTAGAAATCGCTTATAAAACAAGTAAGGAAACCGCAAAATTGCAATTATCGGTTTCAGATGCTAGAAGTTGGGTTAGTGTTTCAGAAAGTGAGCTTGAGGGTGGTGTGACCTTATCACCGGATAATAAAAGTGCAGAAACAACAGTTTCAACAAAAAATCCTGTGACCATTACTTTAGGTGTTGTCAAAGGTGTTGCTTTAACAGTAGATGATCAGACTGTTGATTTATCGAAATTAACAGCTCAAACTGGACAAATCACTGTAACCTTTACTAGAAATTAAGGAAAAAAGAATGAAAAAAGAACAAATTCCCAATCTCTTAACAATAGGTCGAATTCTCTTTATACCTATTTTTATCTTTATTTTAACGATAGGAAATTCGCTAGAAAGTCATATAGTAGCAGCTATTATATTTGCTATTGCCAGTATTACCGACTATTTAGATGGATATTTAGCTCGTAAATGGAGTGTGGTTAGCAACTTTGGGAAGTTTTCGGATCCAATGGCGGATAAGTTACTAGTAATGTCGGCTTTTATTATGCTGATTGAGTTAGGTATGGCTCCAGCTTGGATTGTTGCAGTGATTATCTGTCGTGAGTTGGCTGTGACAGGTTTAAGGCTTTTATTGGTTGAAACTGGTGGAACGGTTTTAGCAGCAGCAATGCCTGGAAAAATTAAAACTTTCAGCCAGATGTTTGCGATTATTTTCTTGCTATTACATTGGACTTTGCTTGGTCAAGTTCTACTTTATGTAGCCTTGTTTTTCACTATCTACTCTGGCTATGATTATTTCAAGGGTAGTGCCTATGTATTTAAAGGGACATTTGGTTCGAAATGAAATCAATAATTGATGTAAAAAATCTTTCTTTTCGTTATAAGGAAAGTCAGGAATACTATGATGTGAAGGATATTACGTTTCACGTGAAACGTGGAGAATGGCTTTCGATTGTAGGGCATAATGGTAGTGGTAAATCAACGACGGTTCGCTTAATTGATGGTTTACTGGAAGCAGAATCTGGAGAGATTGTAATTGATGGTCAACGATTGACTGAGGAAAATGTTTGGAATATACGTCGTCAAATCGGTATGGTTTTTCAAAATCCAGACAATCAATTTGTTGGAGCGACTGTTGAGGATGATGTTGCCTTTGGTTTGGAAAATCAGGGACTTTCTCGTCAAGAAATGAAAAAAAGAGTGGAAGAAGCTCTGGATTTGGTTGGCATGTTGGACTTTAAAAAGAGAGAGCCAGCTCGTCTGTCAGGTGGCCAAAAGCAACGTGTGGCCATTGCAGGTGTTGTAGCCCTCAGACCAGCTATTTTAATCCTAGATGAAGCAACGAGTATGTTGGATCCTGAGGGACGTAGAGAACTGATTGAGACAGTAAAAGGAATTCGAAAAGACTATGATATGACGGTCATTTCCATTACACATGATTTGGAAGAAGTTGCCATGAGTGATCGTGTATTGGTCATGAAAAAAGGGGAAATTGAATCAACTAGTAGTCCAAGGGAACTTTTTTCTCGAAATGATTTAGATCAAATTGGATTAGATGATCCTTTTGCCAATCAATTAAAACATTCTTTGAGCCAGAATGGCTATGATTTACCTGAAAATTATTTGACAGAAAGTGAGCTAGAGGATAAGCTATGGGAATTGCTCTAGAAAATGTGAGTTTTACGTATCAAGAAGGGACTCCCTTAGCTTCAACAGCTTTGTCAGATGTTTCTTTGACGATTGAAGATGGTTCTTATACGGCTTTAATTGGGCACACAGGTAGCGGCAAATCGACTATTTTACAACTTTTAAATGGTTTATTGGTGCCAAGTCAAGGAAGTGTACGAGTTTTTGATACCTTAATCACCTCGACTTCTAAAAACAAAGATATTCGTCAAATTAGAAAACAGGTTGGCTTGGTATTTCAGTTTGCTGAAAATCAGATCTTTGAAGAAACGGTTTTGAAAGATGTTGCTTTTGGACCGCAAAATTTTGGAGTTTCTGAAGAAGATGCGGAGCAGATTGCGCGTGAGAAACTGGCTCTGGTTGGAATTGATGAATCACTTTATAATCGTAGTCCGTTTGAGCTGTCAGGTGGCCAAATGAGGCGTGTCGCCATTGCAGGCATACTTGCCATGGAACCAGCCATATTAGTCTTAGATGAGCCCACAGCAGGCCTAGATCCCCTGGGAAGAAAAGAGCTGATGAATTTGTTCAAAAAACTCCATCAGTCAGGGATGACTATTGTCTTGGTAACACATTTGATGGATGATGTTGCTGAATATGCGAACCAGGTATATGTGATGGAAAAGGGACGTTTAGTTAAGTTTGGTAAACCTAGTGATGTCTTTCAAGATGTTGTCTTTATGGAAGAAGTGCAGTTGGGAGTACCTAAAATTACAGCCTTTTGTAAACGATTGACTGATAGAGGCGTGTCATTTAAACGATTACCGATTAAGATAGAGGAGTTCAAGGAGTCGCTAAATGGATAGTATGATTTTGGGGCGTTATATCCCAGGGGATTCGATTATTCACCGGTTGGATCCACGCAGCAAATTACTGGCTATGATGCTACTGATTTTGATCGTTTTTTGGGCTAATAATCCTTTGACGAATTTGATTCTTTTTATAGCTACAGGGATATTTATTGCCTTGTCAGGAGTATCTCTTTCATTTTTTATTCAGGGCTTGAAATCTATGTTTTTCTTGATTGCCTTCACAACTATTTTTCAACTGTTTTTCATTTCTAGTGGGAATGTTTTATTTGAGTTTTCGTTTGTGAGAATCACGGATTATGCTTTGCAACAAGCTGGAATTATTTTTTGTCGCTTTATATTGATTATTTTCTTTTCAACTTTGTTAACCTTAACGACCATGCCCTTAAGTTTGGCCTCAGCTGTCGAAGCTTTGTTAGCGCCTTTAAAACGTGTGAGAGTTCCAGTTCATGAAATTGGATTGATGCTGTCCATGAGTCTACGTTTTGTCCCAACATTGATGGATGATACGACACGGATTATGAATGCACAGAAAGCGCGTGGAGTGGATTTTGGAGAAGGAAGTATTGTTCAAAAAGTAAAGGCGATGATTCCTATTTTGATTCCTCTTTTTGCGACAAGTTTAAAACGTGCGGATTCCTTGGCTATCGCCATGGAAGCGCGTGGTTATCAGGGTGGAAAAGGTAGAAGTCAATACCGACAACTGAAATGGACTCGAAAGGATACACTTACTATTCTTGTTATTCTCGGACTTGGTTGTTGCTTATTTTTCTTAAAATCTTAGTAGCTTTCAGGAATTGATAAAAAGTTACTGTAACAGTTTTTGATATAAAGGTAGGGATATGAACCGTTTTAAAAAATCAAAATATGTCATTATTGTTTTTGTCATTGTTCTGCTTGTGTCAGCTCTCTTAGCGACGACTTATTCAAGTACAATTGTGACAAAATTAGGAGATGGAATCTCATTGGTTGATAGAGTTGTACAAAAACCTTTTCAGTGGTTTGATTCTGTCAAATCAGATTTGGCTCATTTGACACGAACATATAATGAAAATGAAAGTTTGAAGAAACAGATTTATCAATTAGAAGTTAAATCAAATGAGGCGGAAAGTTTAAAGACCGAAAATGAACAACTGCGCCAATTGCTTGATATGAAGTCCAAGTTGCAAGCCACAAAGACTTTGGCAGCAGATGTTATTATGCGTTCTCCGGTATCTTGGAAGCAGGAATTGACCCTGGATGCAGGCAAATCAAAAGGGGCTTCTGAGAATATGTTAGCCATTGCAAATGGTGGTTTGATTGGGAGTGTTTCAAAAGTGGAGGACAACTCTACTATGGTCAACCTTCTGACAAATACGGAAAATGCTGATAAGATTTCTGTTAAAATTCAACATGGTTCTACTACAATTTATGGGATTATTGTTGGCTATGACAAGGAAAATGAAGTTCTCAAAATTAGTCAATTAAATAGTAGTGGCGATATTAGTGCAGGAGATAAGGTGACCACTGGTGGATTAGGAAACTTTAATGTTGCTGATATTCCTGTTGGTGAAGTGGTTGCTACAACGCATAGTACGGACTATTTGACACGAGAAGTAACTGTTAAATTGAGTGCAGATACTCATAATGTGAGTGTGATAGAATTAGTGGGGAATTCATAATGAGACAGCTGAAGCGAGTTGGAGTGTTTTTATTGCTTCCTTTCTTTGTTCTAATTGATGCCCATATTAGCCAGCTTTTGGGCTCATTATTTCCCCACGTGCAGTTAGCTAGTCATTTTCTATTTTTGTTTCTCTTATTTGAGACGATTGAAGTATCAGAGTATCTCTATTTAGCCTATTGTTTTGTAGTGGGTTTGGTTTATGACATTTACTTTTTCCACTTGATAGGGATTGCGACTCTGTTATTTGTCCTGTTGGGGGCATTTCTCCATAAATTTAATAGTGTTATTTTATTGAATCGTTGGACGAGAATGCTGGCAATTATTGTCATGACTTTTCTATTTGAGATGGGAGCTTATATACTTGCAATAGTGGTAGGTTTAACTGTGGATAGTATGTCTTTGTTTATAGTCTATAGTTTAGTACCATCAATGATTTTGAACCTTATATGGATGATTACTTTTCAGTTTATTTTTGAAAAATTTTACCTATAAGAAAGAAATAAAAATGTAACAAAGGCGTAATATTCATTAGGCCTTTTTTTGGTATACTAGTAATGTCTTTAAAAGAAGGAGTATCTACGAAATATGAAGAAAAAAATCTTAGCGTCACTTTTACTAAGTACAGTAATGGTTTCTCAAGCAGCTGTTTTAACAACTGCGCATGCAGAAACTACTGATGACAAAATTGCTGCTCAAGATAATAAAATTAGCAACTTAACAGCACAACAACAAGAAGCCCAAAAACAAGTTGATCAAGTTCAGGAGCAAGTATCTGCTATTCAAACAGAGCAATCAAACTTGCAATCTGAAAATGATAGACTACAAGAAGAATCTAAAAAGCTTGAGGGTGAAATTACAGAACTTTCTAAGAATATTGTATCTCGCAATGATTCATTACAAAAACAAGCTCGTAGTGCTCAAACAAATGGAGCTGCAACAAATTACATTAATACAATTGTAAACTCAAAATCAATTACAGAAGCTATTTCACGTGTTGCTGCAATGAGTGAAATCGTATCTGCAAACAACAAAATGTTGGAACAACAAAAAGCAGATAAAAAAGCTATTTCTGAAAAACAAGTAGCAAATAATGATGCAATTAATACAGTTATTGCAAATCAGCAAAAACTAGCTGATGATGCTCAATCATTAACTACAAAACAAGCTGAGTTGAAAGCTGCAGAATTGAATCTTGCTGCTGAAAAGGCTACTGCAGAGGATGAAAAAGCAAGTTTACTTGAGAAAAAAGCTGCAGCAGAAGCAGAAGCTAAAGCAGCTGCAGAAGCAGAAGCAGCTTATAAAGCTAAACAAGCAAGTCAACAACAAAAAGTCGTTGCTTCTGGGAATACAACTTTTACAGCAGAAGTTCAAGCAGTATCAACTACTTCTTCGTCATCTAGTTCGTCTGAATCATCTTCAAGTAGTGCTTCAGCGGAATCAACAAGCTATACTCCTGCACCAGTGAAACAACATCCGACATACAGTACAAATGCATCAAGCTATCCTGTAGGTCAATGTACATGGGGAGTAAAAACTTTAGCACCATGGGCTGGTGATTACTGGGGTAATGGCGGTCAATGGGCTGCAAGTGCAGCAGCTGCAGGTTTCCGTACAGGTTCTACACCACAAGTTGGCGCGATTGCATGTTGGGATGATGGAGGATACGGTCACGTAGCAGTTGTTACAGCAGTTGAATCATCAACTCGTATTCAAGTTTCTGAGTGTAACTATGATGGAAGTGGAACTCAACCAATCGGAAATTATCGTGGATGGTTTAATCCGACAGCATCAAGAGGTACTGTAAGATACATTTATCCAAACTAATATACTGATTATTACTATACAAAGGGTGAGATCTTATTAATCTCACCCTTTGTATAGTGCTGGAAAAATTAATTTCATTATATAATTACTTGAACTTATTTTCTATTTTTATAATTATTTAATTAAAGTAAAATGAAATGTAGAGATTTAGTACGAGTGTAGCATGTTAATAAAAAATGGTTTCTAAGGGAGTCGGTGTTGAAGTTATGTTTAGGTATAAAATAAATGTTGATGCTAAAGAGTGGGATTTATTTTTAGAAAATCATCCTCAAGGAAATTTATTACAGAGTAGTGATTGGTCCAAGATAAAGGATACTTGGGGGAACGAGAGAGTTGGCTTTTATAAAGATAATCAATTAGTTGGAGTAGCAAATATCTTAATTCAGCCGCTACCATTAGGACTTTCTATGTTTTATATTCCACGAGGTCCAGTAATTGACTATGAAGATAAAGAACTTCTGAAATTTGTTCTTTTAACGTTGAAAAAACTTGCTAAAAAAAGCCATGCAATAATGGTTAAATTTGACCCAAGTTTATTTATCAGTAGAGGTCTTATTGACCAAGAAACTGTCCAAAATTCTATGACTTTAGCAATTGTCGAAGAACTGAAAAAAAATAAAGTTTATTGGACAGGCTTAACAAAGGATATGGCAGAAAATATACAACCACGTTTTCAAGCTAATATTCATAAAGAAAATTTCTCACTGGATCAACTTTCTAAGTCTACTAGACAGGCCATCCGAACTGCAAGAAATAAAGGATTAGAAGTAAAATTTGGTGGACTTGATTTATTAGATGAATTTTCATTTTTAATGAAGAAAACAGAGTCTCGCAAGAATATCAGTTTACGAGGCAAAGATTATTATCAGAAGTTACTGGATACTTATCCTGATCACTCCTTTATCACACTGAGCTTTTTAGATCTACCTAATAGACTGAAAGAAGTTGAGCAACAATTCGAAAAGAATCTAAAAATAGAGCAGAAGTTTACAGATAAAACGAAAGAAGGTAAAATAAAAGAGAATCAGCAAGAGAGAAAACGATTAAAGGAAGAAATTTCTTTTCTTAAGAACCATATTGACAGAGGGGATAGTATTGTCCCATTGTCTGGTACTTTAACCATCGAATTTGGGAAAACTTCTGAGAACTTATATGCTGGAATGAATGAAGAATTTAAACACTATCAACCTGCTATTCCTACATGGTTTGAGACAGCTCAACATTCTTTTGAACGAGGGGCTGAGACTCATAATATGGGTGGAATTGAAAACAATTTAGAGGGTGGGTTAATTAACTTTAAATCCAAGTTTAATCCTACTATCGAGGAATTTGCTGGTGAGTTTAATTATCCAACTAGTTCATTATATTTTTTGTTTAATCTAGCTTATAAAATTCGTAAGAAACTTCGAAGTAGATAAAATAAACTAATGATTTTGCCACTATATTAAATTTTAAAAAATTTAGCTATTAGAGCATCCCAGCAGTATATGTTGGGATGCTTTAAATTTAGAGTTTTTATTAGTAATTTAATGCTAAATTCCCAAACTAATTTCCACTTTGGCCTTCCAAGTGGAAGTTACTTTGAGAAGTTGGCAGAAATTATCTACTTTAAAAATCTACTAAAATAGCTTGAAAATATTGAAAAAGTATGGTAGAATGAAACTTGTCGTGTGAACGATAATACTCATTCTTGATGAATTGTGAAACAGTTGCCTTTGGGTCGTTTTGCGAGTTGAAGTCAAGAAGAGGAAAAAACAAAAAGGAGAAATACTCATGGCAGTAATTTCAATGAAACAACTTCTTGAGGCTGGTGTACACTTTGGTCACCAAACTCGTCGCTGGAACCCTAAGATGGCTAAGTACATCTTTACAGAGCGTAACGGAATCCACGTTATCGACTTGCAACAAACTGTAAAATACGCTGACCAAGCATACGACTTCATGCGTGATGCAGCAGCTAACGATGCCGTTGTATTGTTCGTTGGTACTAAGAAACAAGCAGCTGATGCAGTTGCTGAAGAAGCAGTACGTTCAGGTCAATATTTCATCAACCACCGTTGGTTGGGTGGAACTCTTACAAACTGGGGAACAATCCAAAAACGTATCGCTCGTTTGAAAGAAATCAAACGTATGGAAGAAGATGGAACTTTCGAAGTTCTTCCTAAGAAAGAAGTTGCACTTCTTAACAAACAACGTGCACGTCTTGAAAAATTCTTGGGTGGTATCGAAGATATGCCTCGTATTCCAGATGTGATGTACGTAGTTGACCCACATAAAGAGCAAATCGCTGTTAAAGAAGCTAAAAAATTGGGAATCCCAGTTGTAGCGATGGTTGACACAAACACTGATCCAGATGATATCGATGTAATCATCCCAGCTAACGATGACGCTATCCGCGCTGTTAAATTGATCACAGCTAAATTGGCTGACGCTATCATTGAAGGACGTCAAGGTGAAGATGCAGTAGCAGTTGAAGCAGAGTTTGTAGCTTCAGAAGCTCAAGCAGATTCAATCGAAGAAATCGTTGAAGTTGTAGAAGGCGACAACGCTTAATTTATATAAATAGTATTACCTAGGAGGGCGGGGCTTAGCCCGGCTCTCCTATTTTTAAAAAATATAGGAGAATCAAAATGGCAGAAATTACAGCTAAACTTGTAAAAGAGTTGCGTGAAAAATCTGGTGCCGGTGTTATGGACGCTAAAAAAGCGCTTGTAGAAACAGACGGTGACATCGAAAAAGCGATTGAATTGCTTCGTGAAAAAGGTATGGCTAAGGCAGCTAAGAAAGCTGACCGTGTTGCTGCAGAAGGTTTGACTGGTGTTTATGTTAACGGTAATGTTGCAGCAGTTATTGAAGTAAACGCTGAAACTGACTTCGTTGCGAAAAACGCTCAATTCGTTGAATTGGTAAATACTACAGCTAAAGTTATTGCTGAAGGAAAGCCTGCTAATAATGAAGAAGCACTTGCTTTGACAATGCCTTCAGGTGAAACTCTTGAAGCTGCATACGTATCTGCAACAGCAACTATCGGAGAAAAAATCTCATTCCGTCGCTTTGCATTGATTGAAAAAACAGATGCACAACACTTTGGTGCTTACCAACATAATGGTGGACGTATCGGTGTTATTTCAGTTGTTGAAGGTGGAGACGAAGCACTTGCTAAACAATTGTCAATGCACATCGCAGCGATGAAACCAACAGTTCTTTCTTACAAAGAATTGGATGAGCAATTCGTTAAGGATGAGTTGGCACAATTGAACCACGTTATCGACCAAGACAACGAAAGTCGTGCAATGGTTAACAAACCAGCTCTTCCACACTTGAAGTATGGATCAAAAGCTCAATTGACTGATGAAGTGATTGCCCAAGCTGAAGCTGACATCAAAGCTGAATTGGCTGCAGAAGGCAAACCAGAAAAAATCTGGGACAAAATCATCCCAGGTAAAATGGATCGCTTCATGCTTGACAACACTAAAGTTGACCAAGCTTACACACTTCTTGCACAAGTATACATCATGGATGACAGCAAGACAGTTGAAGCATATCTTGAATCAGTTAACGCTTCAGTAGTTGAGTTCGCTCGCTTTGAAGTTGGTGAAGGTATCGAAAAAGCTGCAAACGACTTCGAAGCTGAAGTTGCAGCTACAATGGCAGCAGCCTTGAATAACTAATAATAAAAAGGAAGGAAGCTAAATTGCTTCCTTTTTTCTATGCAGTCAATCTTTATAGGGAGATGTTCCTATTTTTAAGGTATAAATAAAAAGCCCTATAATAAGGGCTAAGTGTATTTAGGAGACTACACTTCAAATTCATAGAGTGCTGTAGACAAATAACGTTCGCCGTTATCTGGTGCTAGAGCAAGGACTTTCTTACCTGTACCTAATTTCTTGGCAACTTCAATTGCTCCGTAGATAGCTGCAGCTGAAGAAATCCCTACAAGGAAACCTTCGTTTCCACCAATTTCACGGCCGAGTGCTAGAGCATCGTCTGACGTTACACGAACGATACCATCATAAGCCTTTGTATCCAGTGTATCAGGAATAAATCCAGCTGAGATACCTTGAATTTTGTGTGGTCCAGGTTTTTCACCAGATAGAATAGCAGATTCGTCTGCCTCTACTGCAAAAACTTGAATGTTAGAATTTGCTGATTTGAGTGCATGAGAAACACCAGAAATCGTTCCACCGGTACCCACTCCAGCAACAAAGGCATCTAGTCCATCTTTACCGAAAGCAGCTAGTATTTCAGCTCCTGTTGTTCTTTCGTGTACTTCTGGATTAGCTGGATTGTCAAATTGAAGAGGAAGGAAACCATCACGTTCAGCAGCGATTTTTTGAGCCTTAGCAATAGCACCTTTCATTCCCTCGCTTCCAGGAGTTAGGACGAGTTCAGCGCCATAAGCTTGGATAATCTTACGTCGCTCTACACTCATAGTTTCAGGCATAACGATGACGACTTTATACCCTTTAGCAGCACCTACCCATGAAAGTCCAATACCAGTGTTTCCACTTGTTGCTTCAACAATAGTAGAACCAGGTTTTAGAATACCGTCTTGTTCAGCTTTTTCAATCATGCTAAGAGCAATACGATCTTTTACAGAAGAACCAGGGTTGAATGCTTCAAGCTTTACATAGACGTCCGCAGCCCCTTCTGGTACGATGTTGTTGAGTTTAACAATCGGAGTTTGACCGATTAATTCAGTAATGTTGTTATAAATAGACATATGAATACCTCTTTGTATAAGATATTTCTAGTATAACGCTATCTATACCATTTGTAAAATATAGAAATCCTATCGAAGTGATAGTATTTTTTTATATCACAGGTCTAAGCCATTAATTTTCAAGCGATTGTGATAAGCTAATTCTAATAAATAGGTGTAAAGTGGAACGATATCCGTTTTCTTAGGGAATTCAAATTTATGAGCACTAAAATGCTCATTATGTGCTTTTAGAAAGACATTTTCTAAATAAGTAATAGTAATTTCACTATCATCTATACCTGCTCCTGCAGTTTCCATTTCAACGTTAATAATGTTCATTAAAAAGATTGATTTAATGGACATCTTACGACCAGTAGCACCTTGTTTATCTGTAAAGATAATACGGATATTTGTAAATATAATTGAGTCACGAATCAGTTTATATCCACTTTGAATTTCTTCATTTTCTAGTAGATATTGTCCATATTCTTTGATAAGAGTTTCTTTGTTTTGCTCGCTAAGGTTACCAGCGAGTCCTTGAATGAATTTTCCAAATGCCATATTTTTCTCCTTTGTTTACACTAAATTTACAGGAACTTCAACTTCACGTAAACCTTGATCAGTTAAAGTAACTTTTCCATTAAAAAACTCCACCAGTGCAGCTTTAATATTTTCTTTTTCTTCTTTATCAACATAAATCATCGTATTGACTTGATCTGTAAAGTTTGTCTCAAGTTCCATGAGATCATGTTCCTTAAGGAAGTTACTGTACTCTTGGTACTGAGCGTAAGACATTTGAATAGCAATGCCAGCTTGTTCCTTTATTTCAATGATGCCAATTTCCTTGACAGCTAAGGCAACACTGCCGGCGTAAGCACGAATCAATCCTCCAGCGCCTAGCTTAATGCCTCCAAAGTAGCGTGTCACTACTACACAGACATTAGTAAGATTGTGATTTTCTAGTACCCCAAGCATGGGAACGCCAGCAGTACCACTGGGTTCACCATCATCACTTGTCCGTTTAATTTCACTACGTTCCCCAATAATAAAGGCTGAGCAGTTATGCGTAGCTTTGTAGTGTTCTTTTTTGATGGCAGTAATAAAGTCCCGAGCCTCTTCTTCGCTATAAACACGCTTTGCATGACAGATAAAGCGTGATTTTTTAATTTCTTCTTGGACTTGACCGTCCTCTTTAATTGTTCTAAATTCCATGATTTAATTGTACTAAAAAATTATCTAAAGCGCTAGGTTTTTACGAATAAAGAAGTATGAAAGTAAATCCAAATTATCTCGGTCGGTTGTTTACTGAGAATGAATTAACAGAAGAGGAACGTAAGTTGGCAGAGAACATTCCAGCAATGAGAAAGGAGAAGGGGAAATTTTTCTGTCAACGTTGTAATAGTACTATTCTAGAAGAATGGTATTTACCTATCGGTGCTTATTATTGTCGGGAGTGCTTAATTATGAAGCGAGTTAGGAGTGATCAAGCTTTATACTATTTCCCACAGGAGGATTTTCCGAAGCAAGATGTTCTTAAATGGCGTGGCCAATTAACTCCTTTTCAAGAGAAGGTGTCAGAGGGATTGATTCAAGCAGTAGATAAGCAAGAACCAACCTTGGTACATGCGGTAACAGGAGCTGGAAAGACAGAAATGATTTATCAAGTAGTAGCTAAAGTGATCAATGCGGGTGGTGCAGTATGCTTGGCTAGTCCTCGCATAGATGTTTGTTTGGAGCTGTACAAGCGCCTGCAAAAGGATTTTTCTTGCGAGATAGCCCTCCTACATGGAGAATCAGAGCCGTATTTTCGAACACCATTAGTTGTTGCGACGACCCATCAGTTATTGAAGTTTTATCAAGCTTTTGATTTGCTAATAGTGGATGAAGTAGATGCTTTTCCTTATGTTGACAACCCTACGCTTTACCATGCTGTCAAGAATAGTGTAAAGGAGAATGGCTTGAGAATCTTTTTAACGGCGACTTCTACCGATGAGTTAGATAGGAAGGTTCGCATCGGAGAATTAAAACGATTGAGCTTGCCTAGACGGTTTCATGGAAATCCGTTGATTATTCCAAAACCAGTTTGGTTATCGGATTTTAATCACTGTTTAGAGAAAAATCGGTTGTCACCAAAGTTAAAGTTTTATATTGAGAAACAGAGAAAGACAGGTTATCCGTTACTCATTTTTGCTTCAGAAATTAAGAAAGGGGAGCAATTAAAAGAAGTCTTACAGAAGGAATTTTCGCATGAGAAAATTGGTTTTGTGTCTTCAGTTACGGAAGATCGATTAGAGCAGGTGCAAGCTTTTCGAGATGGAGAACTGACAATACTTATCAGTACGACAATCTTGGAGCGTGGAGTTACCTTCCCTTGTGTGGATGTTTTTGTAGTAGAAGCCAACCATCGTCTGTTTACCAAATCTAGTTTGATTCAGATTGGTGGACGAGTTGGACGAAGCATGGATAGACCGACAGGAGATTTGCTTTTCTTCCATGACGGGTTAAATGCTTCAATCAAAAAGGCAATTAAGGAAATTCAACAGATGAATAAGGAGGCGGGTCTATGAAGTGTTTATTATGTGGGCAGACTATGAAGGCTGTTTTAACTTTCAGTAGTCTTTTACTTCTGAAGAATGATGCCTCCTGTCTTTGTTTAGATTGTGATTCTACTTTTGATAGGATTGGAGAAGAGAACTGTCCAAACTGTATGAAAACAGGATTGTCAACAAAGTGTCAAGATTGTCAATTTTGGTGTAAAGAAGGAGTTGAAGTCAGTCATAGAGCGATTTTTATTTACAATCAAGCTATGAAGGATTTTTTCAGTCGGTATAAGTTTGATGGAGACTTCCTTTTAAGAAAAGTCTTTGCTTCAGTTTTAAGTGAGGAGTTAAAAAAGTACAAAGAGTATCAATTTGTTGTAATTCCCCTAAGTCCGGAAAGATTGCTCGAGAGGGGATTTAACCAGGTTGAAGGTTTAGTTGAAGCAGCAGGGTTCTCTTTTCAAGACTTACTAGAGAAGAGAGAAGAGCGAGCTAGTTCTTCCAAAAATCGTTCAGAACGCTTGGCAACAGAACTTCCCTTCTTTGTCAAAAGTGGAGTCACTATTCCTAAAAAAATCCTACTTATAGATGATATCTATACTACTGGAACAACTATAAATCGTATGAAGAAACTGTTGGAAGAAGCTGGTGCTGAGGATGTAAAAACATTTTCCCTTGTAAGATGAGGAAAAAATTTGCAAAAACAAAATGAAAGCGTTATAATGAAATCAGAAAAACAAAAACGTTTAGAAAGAAGGTACTCATATGATTAAATATAGTATCCGTGGTGAAAACCTAGAAGTAACAGAAGCAATTCGTGATTATGTAGTTTCTAAACTCGAAAAGATCGAAAAGTATTTTCAAGCTGAACAAGAGTTGGATGCTCGAGTTAACTTGAAGGTGTATCGTGAAAAAACGGCTAAAGTGGAGGTGACGATTCCGCTTGGCTCAATTACTCTTCGTGCAGAAGATGTGTCTCAAGATATGTATGGTTCAATTGACCTTGTAACCGATAAAATTGAACGTCAGATTCGTAAAAATAAAACAAAAATCGAGCGTAAAAATAAAAATAAGGTAGCAACTAGTCAATTATTTACAGATGCTTTGGTGGAAGATACAAATGTTGTCCAATCAAGAGTTGTTCGTTCAAAACAAATTGATTTAAAACCAATGGATTTGGAAGAAGCTATTCTACAGATGGATTTGTTGGGACATGATTTCTTTATCTATGTGGATGTTGAAGATCAGACAACCAATGTGATTTATCGTCGTGAAGATGGCGAGATTGGCTTGTTAGAAGTTAAAGAATCTTAATTTCAATATGTGTAAAGGAAGGTTTACTAAATTGTAAACCTCCTTTTTCTTATAATTGATAGAATTACTGATTACACTTTTAAAAAGTCGCTTTTTGGTGGTTATTATGGTATAATGGGTGCCAAGAGGTTTGGAATGAAAAAATTTTATGTAAGTCCTATTTTCCCCTTAATATTAGGAATAGTGGCGTTCGGAGTGCTATCTGTGCAACTTGTTTTTGTAACGAATACACTGGTAACGCTATTTCTTTTGCTACTTATTTTGGGTTCATATATTTTACTATTCATCCATCAGAGAGACTACTACTCAAAGAGTGAAGTAGAACAAATCCAGTATGTAAACCACCAAGCTGAAGATAGTTTGACAACTTTGTTAGAACAGATGCCTGTCGGAGTTATTAAACTAGACTTATCGTCAGGTGAAGTTGAATGGTTCAATCCTTACGCTGAATTGATTTTGACTAATGAAGTGGGGGAGATTGATGTTGCATTAATTCAAACAATTATAAAGGCGTCTGTGGGGAATCCAGGTTCTTATGCCACCTTGGGTGAGACTCGCTATTCGGTTCATATGGACAAGATATCTGGTGTTCTTTACTTCTTTGATGTGTCTGGAGAATACGAAGCGACTGTTGAGTTAGTGACGAGTCGTCCGGTTATTGGAATTGTTTCCGTTGATAACTATGACGATTTAGAAGATGCGACATCGGAGTCTGACATTAGTCATATTAACAGTTTTGTAGCCAATTTTGTTTCAGAATTTGCTGGGAAGCATGCCATGTTCTCCCGTCGAGTAAGTATGGATCGTTTTTATCTGTTTACGGACTACACGGTGCTTGAGGGCTTGATGAATGATAAATTTTCTGTTATTGATGCATTCAGAGAAGAGGCGAAACAGAGACAGTTGCCCTTGACCTTAAGTATGGGATTTTCTTATGGTGATGGAAATCATGATGAGATAGGGAAAGTTGCATTGCTCAACTTGAACTTGGCTGAAGTGCGTGGTGGCGACCAAGTGGTTGTTAAGGAAAACGACGAAACGAAAAATCCCGTTTATTTTGGTGGTGGGTCTGCTGCCTCAATCAAACGTACACGGACTCGTACGCGTGCTATGATGACGGCTATTTCAGATAAGATTCGTAGTGTGGATCAGGTTTTTGTAGTTGGTCACAAAAATCTAGATATGGATGCTCTTGGCTCTGCTGTAGGTATGCACTTGTTTGCCAGCAATGTGACTGAAAATAGTTATGCTATTTATGACGAAGAACAAATGTCGCCGGATATTGAACGAGCTGTTTCATTCTTAGAAAAAGAAGGAGTTACAAAGTTGTTGTCTGTTAAGGACGCAATGGGGATGGTGACCAATCGTTCTTTGTTGATTCTTGTAGACCATTCAAAGACAGCTTTAACTTTATCAAAAGATTTTTATGATTTATTTACCCAAACCATCGTCATCGACCACCACAGAAGGGATCAGGATTTTCCAGATAATGCGGTTATTACTTATATCGAAAGTGGTGCAAGTAGTGCCAGTGAGTTGGTAACGGAATTGATTCAGTTCCAGAATTCTAAGAAAAATCGTTTGAGTCGTATGCAGGCCAGTGTTTTAATGGCTGGTATGATGTTGGATACTAAAAATTTCACCTCACGAGTGACTAGTCGGACATTTGATGTTGCTAGCTATCTCAGAACGAGAGGAAGTGATAGTATTGCTATCCAAGAAATTGCTGCGACAGATTTTGAAGAATATCGTGAGGTCAATGAACTGATTTTACAGGGGCGTAAATTAGGTTCAGATGTACTAATAGCAGAGGCTAAGGACTCGAAATGTTATGATACAGTTGTTATTAGTAAGGCAGCAGATGCCATGTTAGCTATGTCAGGTATTGAAGCGAGTTTTGTTCTTGCGAAGAATACACAAGGATTTATCTCTATCTCAGCTCGCAGTCGTAGTAAGCTGAATGTACAACGGATTATGGAAGAGCTGGGAGGTGGAGGCCACTTTAATTTGGCAGCAGCTCAAATTAAGGATTCAACCTTGTCAGAAGCAGGTGAAAAACTGACAGAAATTGTATTAAATGAAATAAAGGAAAAGGAGAAAGAAGAATGAAAGTAATCTTTTTAGCAGATGTTAAAGGAAAAGGTAAAAAAGGCGAAATTAAGGAAGTACCAACAGGGTATGCACAAAACTTTCTTATCAAAAAGAATTTAGCAAAAGAAGCAACTGCTCAAGCTGTAGGTGAACTTCGTGGTAAACAAAAATCAGAAGAGAAAGCTCACGCTGAGATGATTGCAGAAGCAAAAGCAATTAAAGCCCAACTAGAAGCAGAGGAAACTATTGTAGAATTTGTTGAAAAAGTTGGTCCAGATGGTCGTACCTTTGGTTCCATTACCAATAAGAAAATTGCAGAAGAATTGCAAAAGCAATTTGGAATTAAGATTGATAAACGTCATATCCAAGTACAAGCTCCGATTCGAGCAGTTGGTTTGATTGATGTACCAGTGAAAATCTATCAAGATATTACAAGTGTAATCAATCTTCGTGTGAAAGAAGGGTAAATTTACACTTTCTTGACAAGATTGTAAAAGGAAGGGAAGTCTGATGGCAGAAGTAGAAGAGTTACGAGTACAACCTCAAGATATCTTAGCTGAGCAATCCGTTTTAGGGGCTATCTTTATTGACGAGAGTAAGCTTGTTTTTGTGCGAGAATATATTGAATCTCGGGACTTTTTTAAGTATGCCCATCGTTTGATTTTCCAAGCTATGGTCGATTTATCCGATCGTGGCGATGCTATAGATGCAACAACGGTTCGTACCATTCTTGATAATCAAGGTGATTTACAGAATATTGGTGGCCTGTCTTACCTGGTTGAGATTGTCAATTCTGTGCCAACTTCTGCTAATGCGGAGTATTATGCTAAGATTGTTGCAGAGAAGGCCATGCTACGTCGATTAATCTCCAAGTTGACAGAGTCTGTCAATCAAGCTTACGAGGCTTCGCAACCAGCTGATGAAATCATTGCTCAGGCAGAAAAAGGCCTGATTGATGTCAGCGAAAATGCTAATCGAAGTGGATTTAAGAACATTCGAGATGTGTTGAATATCAACTTTGGAAATCTGGAAGCTCGCTCGCAACAAACGACCGATATTACAGGTATTGCGACAGGTTATCGTGATTTGGATCATATGACGACTGGTCTTCATGAGGAGGAGTTGATTATCTTAGCAGCTCGTCCGGCGGTTGGTAAGACAGCCTTTGCCTTGAATATTGCTCAGAATATTGGGACTAAGTTGGACAAAACAGTTGCTATTTTTTCACTCGAAATGGGTGCGGAAAGTCTAGTGGACCGTATGTTGGCGGCAGAAGGTTTGGTGGAATCGCATTCTATCCGTACGGGTCAATTGACTGATGAGGAGTGGCAAAAATATACCATTGCTCAAGGGAATCTAGCTAATGCAAGTATCTATATCGATGATACGCCAGGGATTCGGATTACAGAGATTCGTTCTCGTTCTCGTAAACTGGCTCAAGAAACTGGAAATCTTGGTTTGATTTTGATAGACTATTTGCAGCTTATCACGGGAACTGGTCGGGAAAATCGTCAACAAGAGGTTTCAGAAATTTCACGTCAGTTGAAAATTTTAGCTAAGGAACTGAAGGTTCCAGTAATCGCTCTAAGTCAGCTTTCTCGTGGTGTAGAACAACGTCAGGATAAGAGACCGGTCTTGTCTGATATTCGTGAATCTGGGTCTATTGAGCAGGACGCTGATATCGTAGCCTTTCTTTATCGCGACGATTACTATGAGCGTGGTGGTGAAGAAGAGGAAGGCATACCGAATAATAAGGTAGAAGTTATTATCGAGAAAAACCGTAGTGGAGCTCGTGGAACGGTGGAATTAATTTTCCAAAAAGAATACAATAAATTTTCAAGTATCTCAAAGAGGGAGGCATAAGATGTCAGATGCATTTACAGATGTTGCCAAGATGAAAAAAATCAAAGAAGAAATCAAGGCACATGAGGGACAAGTCGTAGAAATGACTTTGGAGAATGGTCGTAAGCGCCAAAAAAATAGATTGGGTAAGCTAATTGAGGTTTATCCATCCCTATTTATCGTTGAATTTGGGAACGTTGAAGGAGATAAACAAGCTAATGTTTACGTTGAATCCTTTACTTACTCAGATATCCTTACAGAAAAGAATTTGATTCATTATCTTGACTAAAGTGAGAAATTTTCTCACTTTTTCTTTTTTCTCCGAATAGTTTAAGTGAAGGGAATCTTCGATTTATATTATTTTTCAAGGAGGAAGAATGAAAATTTCACCATTTAAAGTAGCAGAGACAAGGTTTTCTATTAGAAAGTCAGTTAAAAAGGTTGTTCCTTTTTTAGTAGTAGGGCTGATGTTGTCGGCTGGAGAAAGTGTTCATGCAAACAGTTCTTATGCTCGTGGAGATGATTATCCTGCTTATTATAAAAATGGGAGTCAGAGTATTGATAAGTGGAGGATGTATTCTCGTCAGTGTACTTCATTTGCTGCTTTTCGCTTGAGTGGAGTAAATGGTTTTGAGCTTCCAGGAGCTTATGGTAATGCTGGTGAATGGGGTTATCGTGCTCGTCGTGAAGGTTATCGTGTAGATAATACACCAGCTATCGGATCTATTGCTTGGTCTACTGCAGGAGGTTATGGCCATGTTGCTTGGGTTTCAAATGTGATGGGAGATAATATAGAAATTGAGGAATATAACTATGATTATAAAGGTAATTATAATAAACGAATTGTAAAAGCAAACAAGATGACCGGTTTTATTCATTTTAAAGATTTATCAAGCAATTCTAAAGAAGTCCCAAGCAGTTCAAAAGATTCGACAAGCAATCATGTTGTGACCAGTCAATCGTCATCTTTGATGAAAGGAACTCATTATTTTAAGGTGGAGACTCCTATTAAAGATCAACCATTATTGAATGCAACTCCACTTGCATATTATTCTCCAGGTGAGAGTGTTCATTATGATCAGGTGATAGAAAAGGATGGTTACAAGTGGTTGAGTTATATTTCTTATAGCGGGAGTCGACGTTATATTCAGTTGGAGGGAGTGACTTCGTCACAAAATCAATCAGTAAATAAATCTAATCATGGTTCAAATAATGGATTGACTGTGGGTTGGAAGAAAATAAATGGTAGTTGGTATTATTTCAAATCAGATGGTTCTAAGGCGACGGGATGGCTGAAAGATGGTTCTACCTGGTATTATTTGAAATCATCTGGTGAAATGCAGACAGGCTGGTTACAGGAGAAAGGATATTGGTATTATCTAGATGATTCAGGGGCAATGAAAACGGGCTGGTATCAAGTCTCTGGTAAGTGGTATTATTCTTACTCTTCAGGTGAGCTAGCTGTTAATACAATAGTAGACGGTTATACTGTAAATCATAATGGTGAGTGGATTAAAGAAAAATAAACTAAAAAACTTGATTCATTATCATTTTTAACTATATTCAAAAGTAATTAGCACTATTTTAAATATTTACTTGAAGCGTTCTTATATATTTTTTTATTGTAGCTTGTTTGATCCGAACTATTTTCATGAGATAAATTCTTTAATAAAGAATTTATTGCTTATCTAGGTTTCCGTAGTAATATTAGAAAGTTAAAAATATGTTTATATTGACATTATTCTTTTCTAGTCGATATAAATATATTTTTTTAAACAACTTAATATATTGTTTTTGTTAATCTATATTAAAAGTTATAATAGAGAGAAATATAATTCCACAAAGGGGCGTTTTAAAAATGGATAAAAAAATGATCTTGACTAGCTTAGCTAGTGTTACGGTTTTAGGTGCGGTTTTTGCTGTGTCTCAACCGTCGGTTGTAAAAGCTGATGCACTACATCTACTAGCACATCCGGAGAAACTGGATCCACACCTGACCTGTGGTTAAAACTCCAAAAACTGAAGTCGGAAAAGCTAAAGAAGATTTAACTGAAACAATTGAAAACTTGACGGATGATGCTGAGAAATTAAAAGCCGATGCTGAAAAAGCTAAGGTAGTAGAAGAGAAAAATGCTGCCTTAGATAAACAAAAAGAAACCTTAGAAAAAGCTAAAGTTGCTCTTGAAACAGCTAAAACGAATAAAGCTGATCAAGATGTTATCGATAAATTACAAGATGCTGT
Source organism: Streptococcus pseudopneumoniae (assembly GCF_001072665.1). Classification (GTDB taxonomy): domain Bacteria; phylum Bacillota; class Bacilli; order Lactobacillales; family Streptococcaceae; genus Streptococcus; species Streptococcus pseudopneumoniae_S. The sequence continues at coordinate 36,044 of NZ_JVJI01000016.1, forward strand.
AACTAAACTAGAAGGTTCTGTCGCTTCTGCTAAAGCTTCTGTTGATGAAGCTCAAGCTAAATTTGACGAAGTTAATGAATCATTACAAGAGCGTAAGCAATCGTTACACTAACTGACGATTACAACGCAACTTTAGGTTACATCGAAAAATTAAAAGAAGTTCCTAAGGATGAAGAACTGAAAGACTTCAGTGGTGGAGTAAGTGATGATGCAACACCTACTGAACCTGCTAAGGAAGCAGATGAAGTACCAACTGCTCCTAACGCTCCAGAATTTAATGGTGGTGTGAATCCTAGTGATTCTCCTTCTGGAGATAATGAATCTGATTTCAATGGTGGGGTAAATGATACAACACCTCCTACTGTAGCCGATGCTCCAGAATATACAGGAGGCGTTAATAGTGTAGAAGCAGCAATTAACGAAGTTACACAATATACTCTCACAACAGCAGGTACTAACAAGGATAATACTTATCAAGCACCAGCAGCAAAAGCAGAAGATAAAAAAGAACTTCCAAATACTGGTGGTAAAGATAATGCTGCAGTTGCATCATTAGGATTCCTTGGATTGTTCCTTGGTGCCCTTCCATTTGTGAAACGTAAAAACTAATTCATTTCGTAGTTTGAAAGAGAGGGAGTAACTTCCTTCTCTTTTTTAGTTTATCTTAGTTTCTCTCAGGGAACTCTTCCCAATGGTATTTTTTGGTGCTTTCCTTTATAATGGGTGTATGGATAAGAAAAAATTATTATTGATTGATGGGTCTTCTGTTGCTTTTCGGGCGTTTTTTGCGCTCTATCAGCAGTTGGACCGTTTTAAGAATGCGGCTGGTTTGCATACCAATGCGATTTATGGCTTTCAGTTGATGTTGAGCCATTTGTTGGAGCGGGTTGAGCCAAGTCATATTTTGGTGGCTTTTGATGCAGGAAAGACGACCTTCCGTACAGAGATGTATGCGGACTATAAGGGTGGTCGGGCTAAGACTCCTGATGAGTTTCGTGAGCAATTTCCTTTCATTCGTGAGTTGCTGGATCATATGGGGATTCGTCACTATGAGTTAGCTCAGTATGAGGCGGATGACATCATTGGGACACTGGATAAACTAGCTGAGCAAAATGGTTTTGATATTACCATTGTCAGTGGGGACAAGGACTTGATTCAGCTGACGGATGAGCATACGGTGGTTGAGATTTCCAAGAAAGGTGTGGCTGAGTTTGAGGCCTTTACGCCAGAATATCTTATGGAAAAGATGGGCATCACACCGACTCAGTTTATCGATCTCAAGGCGCTCATGGGTGATAAGTCGGATAATATCCCTGGGGTGACCAAAATCGGTGAAAAGACGGGTATCAAGCTCTTGCTGGAGCATGGCTCACTTGAGGGGATTTATGAAAATATTGATGGGATGAAGGCTTCTAAGATGAAGGAAAATCTTATCAATGATAAGGAACAGGCCTTTTTGTCTAAAACACTGGCGACCATTGATACCAAGGCGCCGATTGAGATTGGTTTGGAGGATTTGGTCTATAGTGGTCCAAATGTGGAAAATCTTGGGAAATTCTACGATGAGATGGGCTTCAAACAGCTCAAGCAGGCTTTAAATGTGTCGTCAGTTGATGTGGCTGAGAGCTTGGACTTTACTATTGTTGACCAAGTCAGTCAAGATATGCTTAGTGAAGAGTCTATCTTCCATTTTGAGCTTTTTGGGGAGAATTACCATACGGACGATTTGGTTGGTTTTGCCTGGTCTTGTGGGGATAAGCTCTATGCCACAGATAAACTTGAGCTTTTGCAAGAGCCGATTTTCAAGGACTTTTTAGAAAAAACACCTTTGAGAGTTTATGACTTTAAGAAAGCTAAAGTTCTCTTGCATCGTTTGGGTGTGGATTTGCAGTCGCCTGCTTTTGATAGCCGTTTGGCTAAATACCTCCTTTCGACTGTGGAGGACAATGAAATTGCGACTATTGCTAGTCTTTATGGTCAGACTTATTTGGTTGATGATGAGACTTTCTATGGTAAAGGTGTCAAAAAAGCCGTTCCTGAACGCGAGAAATTCTTGGAACATTTGGCTCGTAAGATTGCAGTTTTGGTCGAAACAAAGCCTATTTTACTTGAAAAACTCAGCGAAAATGGGCAGTTAGACCTTCTTTATGATATGGAGCAACCTCTAGCCTTTGTCCTTGCCAAGATGGAAATCGCTGGTATTAAGGTAAAAAAAGAGACCTTGCTTGAGATGCAGGCTGAAAATGAGCTTGTCATTGAAAAACTGACTCAAGAGATTTATGAACTGGCTGGTGAGGAGTTTAATATTAACTCGCCTAAGCAGCTGGGCGTACTTCTCTTTGAAAAATTGGGGCTACCTCTAGAATGCACTAAGAAAACCAAAACTGGATACTCGACTGCGGTGGATGTCTTGGAGCGCCTGGCTCCTATTGCTCCGATTGTTAAGAAAATTCTTGACTACCGTCAGATTGCTAAGATTCAATCCACTTATGTAATTGGTTTGCAGGACTGGATTTTGGCTGATGGCAAGATTCATACTCGCTATGTGCAGGATTTAACCCAGACTGGGCGTCTGTCTAGTGTGGATCCAAACTTGCAAAATATCCCTGTGCGTTTGGAACAGGGGCGTCTCATTCGTAAGGCTTTTGTGCCTGAGTGGGAGGATAGTGTACTTCTCAGCTCCGACTATTCACAGATTGAATTGCGTGTTTTGGCGCATATTTCTAAAGACGAGCACTTGATTAAGGCTTTTCAAGAGGGGGCAGATATCCATACTTCGACAGCCATGCGGGTCTTTGGCATTGAGCGTCCTGAGGATGTGACTCCAAACGACCGTCGCAATGCCAAGGCAGTCAACTTTGGAGTGGTTTACGGGATTTCCGACTTTGGCTTGTCTAATAATTTGGGCATTAGCCGTAAGGAGGCCAAGGCTTACATTGATACCTACTTTGAACGTTTCCCAGGTATTAAAAACTACATGGATGAAGTGGTGCGTGAGGCGCGTGATAAGGGATATGTAGAGACCCTCTTCAAGCGTCGTCGTGAGTTACCAGATATCAATTCGCGTAACTTTAACATTCGTGGTTTTGCAGAGCGAACTGCTATCAACTCCCCTATTCAGGGATCTGCGGCAGATATTCTCAAGATTGCTATGACTCAGCTGGATAAAGCCTTGGTTGCGGGTGGTTATCAGACTAAGATGTTGTTACAAGTGCATGATGAAATTGTCCTTGAAGTTCCTAAATCGGAACTAGCAGAGGTGAAAAAATTGGTCAAACAAACCATGGAAGAAGCCATCCAACTCAGTGTTCCCCTCATCGCAGATGAAAATGAAGGTGCAACCTGGTACGAGGCTAAATAAAAAAGCTATATAGAGTTTGAAGCATTTGTTTTCAAACTCTTTTTCATGTTTTTCTGTAAGCAGTTTCCTTGACATTTTTTTTGTTTTGCGCTATCATATGTCCATATAATATATGGGAGTCTGTGTACAGTCTGAGAGGAAGCGTTAAGCTTCGACCGCACCTGATCTGGGTAATGCCAGCGTAGGGAACGATACTTAGTCTAATCTTGACCTTTTCCATATATGGCAAAGGTTTTTCTTTTTGTCAAAGGAAAACGAGAAGAGGAGGTTGTTATGAAAGCAAGCATCGCCTTGCAAATTTTACCCCTATCACAGGAGATTGATTGGATTGCTGTTATCGATCAAGTCATTGCTTATCTGCAAGCTCAAGAGGTGGCTATGGTGGTGACACCATTTGAAACGGTCTTGGAAGGGGAGTTTGATGAGCTTATGCGTATTCTCAAAGAAGCGCTAAAGGTGGCGGGGCAGGAGGCAGATAATGTCTTTGCCAATGTCAAAATAAATGTAGGAGAGATTTTAAGTATTGATGAGAAGCTTGAAAAGTATACTGAGACGACACATTAGTCTATTGGGCTTTCTGGGAGTCTTGTCAATCTGGCAGTTAGCAGGTTTTCTTAAACTGCTCCCTAAGTTTATCCTGCCGACCCCTCTTGAAATTCTCCAGGCCTTTGTTCGTGACAGAGAATTTCTCTGGCACCATAGCTGGGCGACCTTGAGAGTGGCTTTGCTAGGTCTAATTTTGGGAGTCTTGATTGCCTGTCTCATGGCTGTACTTATGGACAGTTTGACTTGGCTCAATGACCTGATTTATCCTATGATGGTGGTTGTTCAGACCATTCCGACTATTGCCATAGCTCCTATACTGGTCTTGTGGCTCGGTTATGGGATTTTGCCCAAGATTGTCTTGATTATCTTGACGACAACCTTCCCCATCATCGTCAGCATTTTGGACGGTTTTAGGCATTGTGACAAGGATATGCTGACCTTGTTTAGTCTGATGCGGGCCAAACCTTGGCAAATCCTGTGGCATTTTAAAATCCCAGTCAGTCTGCCTTACTTTTATGCAGGTCTGAGGGTCAGTGTCTCCTACGCCTTTATCACAACAGTGGTATCTGAGTGGTTGGGGGGCTTTGAGGGGCTTGGTGTTTATATGATTCAGTCCAAGAAACTGTTTCAGTATGATACCATGTTCGCTATTATTATTCTGGTATCGATTATCAGCCTTCTCGGTATGAAGTTGGTCGATATTAGTGAAAAATATGTTATTAAATGGAAACGTTCATAAGAAAAAGGATGTTTCTGAAAAAGAAAAGAGGAAATTGAAATGAAGAAAACATGGAAAGTGTTTTTAACTGTTTTAACAGCTCTTGTAGCTGTTGTGCTTGTGGCCTGTGGTCAAGGAACTGCTTCTAAGGACAACAAAGAAGCAGAACTCAAGAAGATCGACTTTATCCTAGACTGGACTCCAAATACCAACCACACAGGGCTTTATGTTGCTAAGGAAAAAGGTTATTTCAAAGAAGCTGGAGTGGATGTTGACTTGAAATTACCACCGGAAGAAAGTTCTTCTGATTTGGTTATCAATGGTAAGGCACCATTTGCAGTCTATTTCCAAGACTATATGGCTAAAAAATTGGAAAAAGGGGCAGAAATTACTGCTGTTGCAGCTATCGTAGAACACAATACATCAGGAATCATCTCTCGTAAATCTGACAATGTAGCTAGTCCAAAAGACTTGGTTGGTAAGAAATACGGAACTTGGAATGATCCAACTGAACTTGCTATGTTGAAAACCTTGGTAGAATCTCAAGGTGGAGACTTTGAGAAGGTTGAAAAAGTACCAAATAACGACTCAAACTCAATCACACCGATTGCCAATGGAGTCTTTGATACTGCTTGGATCTACTACGGTTGGGATGGTATTCTTGCCAAATCTCAAGGTGTAGATGCTAACTTTATGTATTTGAAAGACTACGTCAAGGAGTTTGACTACTATTCACCAGTTATCATCGCAAACAATGACTACCTCAAAGACAATAAAGAAGAAGCTCGTAAAGTCATCCAAGCTATCAAAAAAGGCTACCAATATGCCATGGAGCATCCAGAAGAAGCAGCTGATATCCTCATCAAAAATGCACCTGAACTCAAGGAAAAACGTGACTTTGTCATCGAATCTCAAAAATACTTGTCAAAAGAATACGCAAGCGACAAGGAAAAATGGGGGCAATTTGATGCAGCTCGCTGGAATGCCTTCTACAAATGGGATAAAGAAAATGGTATCCTTAAAGAAGACTTGACAGACAAAGGCTTCACCAACGAATTTGTGAAATAATGACAGAGATTAGACTAGAACACGTCAGTTATGCCTATGATCAAGAGAGGATTTTAGAGGATATCAACCTGCAGGTGACTTCAGGTGAAGTGGTTTCTATCCTAGGCCCAAGTGGTGTTGGAAAGACCACCCTCTTTAATCTAATCGCTGGGATTTTAGAAGTCCAGTCAGGGAGAATTGTCCTTGATGGGGAGGAGAATCCCAAGGGGCGCGTGAGTTATATGTTGCAAAAGGACTTGCTCTTGGAACACAAGACGGTGCTTGGTAATATCATTCTGCCCCTCTTGATTCAAAAGGTGGATAAGGCAGAAGCTATTGCTCGCGCAGATGAAATTCTTGCTACCTTCCAGTTGACAGCTGTAAGGGACAAGTATCCTCATGAACTTAGTGGCGGGATGCGCCAGCGTGTAGCCTTGCTCCGAACTTACCTTTTCGGGCACAAGCTCTTTCTCTTGGATGAGGCCTTTAGCGCCTTGGATGAGATGACCAAGATGGAACTCCACGCTTGGTATCTGGAGATTCACAAGCAGTTGCAACTGACAACATTGATTATTACGCACAGTATCGAGGAGGCCCTCAGTCTCAGCGATCGCATCTATATCTTGAAAAATCGTCCTGGGCAGATTGTTTCAGAAATTAAACTAGATTGGTCTGAAGATGAGGACAAGGAAGTCCAAAAGATTGCCTACAAACGTCAAATCTTGGCAGAATTAGGCTTAGATAAGTAGAAAAATAGGGAGTTGGTGAAGATTATCCTTTACCAGCGCCCTTTTTCTTTTAAAAATGAGAAAATTTCGGTATAATAGTCAATTATACCGAAATCATTCTATAATCGTTGATACATAAGGGTTTTATGTGTCGCTTTTTTAATTTTGTGGACTTTTTTAAGAACTTTTTATTTTTTCTAGGGCAGTTTCAAAGAATGAGACTGCTCTTTTTTGGTTCTCTTTTGATAAATGGCTGTAAGTGTCCATAGTTACAGATATTTTTGCATGGCCAAGCCGTGTCTGTATTTCCTTGTATGGTAATCCGGCATTAAGCAAGATACTAGCGTGAGTGTGTCGGAAAGCATGAAAGCCTAAATCAGTACAGTTAGCATTTTTTAAGTGCTTATGTAGGCGATAATCAACCTTTCGAGTATTGACATAGTTGTCAAAGCTATCAGAGAATACTTTATCATAGGTTAAGCCAATGTTTCTACCGTTTTCTGCTTGTCTTGCTCGGTAGAGACGAAGCATGAGCACTGTTTTATAATCGATATCTAAAACTCTATAGCTTGATTTTGTCTTAGGAGTGTTTACCTGGTTTAAAATGTTGAGTGTTTTGTTAATATCGATCGTTCCGTTCTGCAGGTCAATATCAGACCATTTCAGGGCCAGACATTCACGGATGCGCAGTCCAGTAGCTAGGAGCGTTTTATAAAGTACAGTATCATAAAAATTGATAAAGGTATTTTCTAGGTTATCGAGATAGGAGAGGAAGTTTTTAAGTTCCTGATCTTGAAAGTATTTAATGTCTTGTTTATCTCTTGTTATCTTTCTAGGAATGACAACATCACGAGCAGGGTTATTATCCAATGCCTGGATAGAAACTCCATACTGTAGAATACGTTTATTTAAGGCGTGAAGGTGATTGTATTCTTTATACCCCGTTCCGTCCTGATTGTACTCATCCGCCCACTTATTTACCTGAGTTTGGATAATAACAGGAGTAAGTTTATCTAGTTTGTAAGTACCAAATGAGGGTAAGAGGTAATTATTTAAGCAGCCTTTTATCTTTATCTGCGTGTTAGTCTTTATGGTATGCTGGTAGGTTTGCCAAAACAAGTCCACAAGTTCGCTATAGGTTGTTATATGTGAGCGTTGTTTCCGTGTAGAGCCGTTTTTCTCAAATTCTACCTTGGCATGAGTGGCCTTATTTCTGAGTTCTTTTTTTGTTCGTGCTGATATGGTAGTCTTGACCTTCTTACCAGTTACAGAATCAATGCCAAGATAGATACTAGAGCGGTAGACTGCTGATCCGTCTTTTTTCGTGTGTTGTGTAATTTTCATGGTTTTACTCCTTTTTCCATCAGCAGGCAAGCAATTAGAAAAGGTTTTGAGTTTGTACCATGCGAGGAGTTACGAGAACCCCTCTATTTTCGATTTTAAGCAGTCGGACGGTAAATTGTACCAGAATAGAAAACAAGGCGAATATGGGGGAGTTTTTTTATTTTAAGTTATGTTTACTAGAATATAAAAAGAAAAGTAGCCGTATCAAATACGGCTACTATCACGTTATGGATCTAAAATCCAAATGTAAACTTTATGGAGCTAAACTCCTAATAGCTGTATTGTAATATAATTATTAAAAAATGTCAAGAGATTAGAAAAGGTATAATTCTTTTAACTTTTCGTTAATTTTGTCCAATGTGTTATCAGATACTTTCATTTTTCCGATTGGATCTAATCTATTTTTCTTTAAAATTCTATCTTTGCTGATTGTTTGAAGGTTATTACACTTGGCATAAGAACGCTTAATGTATTTTTTGTAGTATTGAGTTAATTCAATAACGTCATTTATTTCTGATTGTGTCCGTTTAAGGTTATCATCGTCTATTATCTTAGGTTGAATTATTTCGTTTGAAAATTGTTCTGTATAAGCTTGGTAGACATCCGATAAGGCAGCTTCAGTAACTGCATTATTGGAATCTAAATATTTTAGGTAGGCAAATAATTCTTTGTGTAATTTTTCAATATATTCATCAAGCAAAATAGAAGGATATTCTGCAATGACTTCGTCTATGAGTACAGTATCTATTTGATTTTTAGATGTTAGAGGAATTACTGTAAGTGTTTTTTTATAGGGACTATCTACTTTGTCTAAGACAATAGCCCAATGATTATTTGATAATTCTCCACCTATATTTACACCGAACTCTACGAATACCAGAGAACCACGACTGAATTTCCAATATTTTCTTTTTTGAGTCTTGGCTTCAAATAAGAATTGTTCAGATTGTCTTTTAACTGCTGGTGCAAGAAATCTGTATTTAGAAGATGTATGCTTTGCTTTACCAAGTTTATAGAGTTTTTCAACTTCTATGTAGTTTTGTTTGGTTTGTTCAAAATATGGATTTTCTTTGTTCATTTTAATTCTCTCTATATATGCCCACGATTTCGCCGATGGTTTAGAAGATATTAGTCATCTCTATTTGTCAATTTTGCCGTTTTTTTGCGCTTTAGTCTGTAAAAATGGCTTTCTATTCTTCAATTTCCTCTGTTTTTGCACAATAGACCTTAGAAATAGGGGCGCTATTGGCGAATATGGGGGAGTTTTTTAATTTACGATGAGTTCTCCAATAGGGATAAAATCTTTTTGTTTTGCAGATTTTGCGATTAAGTCGTATTGATCAGCAGATTTTTCATACCCAAGGGAAAGAGTAGTATTGTCGTCTGGTAATTTTTTAGCAAACTCAGATATAGACATCCGAAATACGGTAATTGCATTTTGCTGATTAGTTGTAGCAGAATTTGAATTGATTGCGTCCATAGTCTCTTTTGCGCTATCTTTAGCCGTTCCAGTTAGCAAAATCATGATTGTATCATGCGGTTCGGATGAATCTGAATCGATTACGTTATTTTGAATTTTAACGCTTATTGCGCCAGTTGATTCAGGATCTAATTTTGATTTGATTTCAGAAATTAGATCATCGTATTTACTGTTATCTACTTTGGCTTTTGTGTTTGTTGAAGTAGTATTTTTTTGCTCCGTTTTTGGTTGCTCCGAGCTATCTTTGGTAGTTGATTGATTGTTAGAGCAAGCTACTAGAACGGTAGCAGAAAGTAAAATAGCTGATGTGCTAAGTAATTTTTTCATAAGTAGCCTCCTATATGCTGATGTTTTTCTGATAAAAGATTTAGTGCGATATCCCATATTTTTTACAATAGACCTATGGGATAAAGTAGCTATTGGCGGATATGGAGCTTATATAGTGATTAGCGATTTTATATTAGTCGTCATAATCTTTATGAAGAACAGGATTATCAGCTAATGAGGAAATTATTGTACTAACAGCTTCCCTTTCTTTATTGTCTAGTGTTAAAAAATCGATAATAGTAATTTTAGTCTTATCAGGAAATGTCATTATCCCTGCTAGAAATCTTCCAATACTAGCATCAGCATAGTCTTGCATTCCTTTTAACATAAGATCTTTTTTTTCTTGATTCCAATTTTTAAATTCTTCTTTAGAAAATCTTCTATGTCCATAATAGTCTGTGATTTCTCTAAGGTTTTCTATTACGGTATCCCTTACTTTTTCACCACGAGTTAGCGCCAACAAACCATATCCTGCGAAATCTACTGGGGATTCCATGTTATCACTATATTTCTCTATAGTAGAGGATAGGTAGGTTGTTCTTCTTTCATCATCTCCCAAAAGATATCCAACACCGACCTTAAAGTAATCAGCAAGTTGCTGGGCTTTATCTGATTTTATTGCGTTTTCCCCTTTTTCCCATCGGGATATAGTCTTTTCACTTACTTCTAGAAGGTCAGCTATTTCTTTTTGAGATAGCTTTTTTTCTTGTCTTAATTCTTTCAATCTATTCATCAATCATAATACCTTTCATTGCTAATTATAACACTTATTTTTAAAAAAAGACAAAATTGTCTGCAAAAAATTAAAAAAATGCTTGACTCAGACAAAAATGTCTGATATTATAAAAACTACAAAGGACAAAAAAGTCCGCCCTCTCCGAACTTTAAAGCTTGCAATCTATTCATGGAGGGGGGATTTTTAGAAAGGGGGAAACATATGAGCAAACTACGAGGCTACCGAGTTATGTTAGGACTGACTCAGCAACAGATGGCGGACAAGCTAAAAATTTCTTTGCAGTCATACAACAACAAAGAATTAGGTAAAACGTCATTTAATGACAGAGAACGCCTAGTGATTAAGTCAATGGTTACAGAAATCAAACCAGACATAACCATAGATGAACTGTTTTACAGTTAGAAAGTAGCAACACAATCGTAATACTATCTTACATTTATAAATTTCTCATGTGGTGCTTTAGCACGGGGGATTGATTTATCAGACTAGTTAATTTTTGCTAGATTCAGGTGCTTGCTACCTATGGCAGTATCAAGGGTTTGTAGGGGTTTATTCTCTCCTAAATTTTCCCTACCTTAATGATTTACTTTGGTACTGTTTTAGGTGGCAAGCATTGACAAAAATAAGAAAGGAGCTAACCAATGGAATTGGTTTATATGGACGGCAAGAAAGAGCCGTATACACTGAGTAGTATCGTTGCAGACTGCGCTGAAATTAAGCACAGACATTTGAAGATTTTGCTGAATAAGCACCGAGAGGACTTTGAAAGCTTCGGAAAGGTGCAATTTAAAATTTCACCTTCAAAGAGTGGGCAAAATGTACGGGACTATATTTTGAATGAGCAACAAGCAACCTTGCTGATCACTTACTTACGAAATACAGAACCCGTAAAAGAGTTTAAGAAAAACCTAGTCAAAGCCTTCTTTGAAATGCGTGATGAACTTTCTAAACGCTATCTTCAAAGAGAACTGGAAAAGCCAAAGCGTAAAAGCTTAACCGAAGCTATTCAAACATGGGAGAAAGCCCCCAAGCATGCCTATAGCACCCTGACAAACTTACTACTAAAGGGAGTGACAGGGAAGAATAAAGCGCAACTCATGAAGGAGCGAGAAAGTAAGAACGGTATTGATGGCTTGACAAGTGTAGAGCTGACAAACTACCAACGTTTGGAAGATATGGCAATAGCTATGATTAACTTGAATAGGGGATATTCAGAAATTAAGGAATTAATTTTTAAAGTATAGGAGTATAGGAGTATAGAAAATGGAAAATGATTTTAAGACAGTTACAAATGCCAAGGGGTTAGAAATTCCTAAGTATCCCAAGGATTTTAAAAAGCTAGTTGAGAAAGACAGACAACTAGCCGAATATCTTTGTATGAACTATGAGGACTTAGAAAGTGAAGACCTGGGCGCATTTCTTGAAACGGTGGAGCAGGGATTCAGCTGGATTCTGGATCTTATCGAAAGTAAGGACTTGCTTTATCAACCAAAGTCAGGTAGTAATCATGCAAAAAGAAAATAAAAAAATCACTTGCTCAAATTTTGACCGAGGAGAGCAAGCGACAAGATTAAGGATATAGAAATTTTTTCTATGCTCCGATTATAGCAGAAAACAGCTATTTTATCAAATACAAACGAAAAACCGAAGAGCAGGCAAGCAATTAGAAAAGGTTTTGAAATCAAGCGCTGACAGGGTAATTCTAAGGCCTTGTTTAGCTGAAAGATGGGTAATTACTCACGAAACACCGCTACAAGCGTTCGCCAACTTGGGGCAACTGCCCAGCGTTTGGAGTGGTACTAATCGTGTATAGGAAACAGGCAAAAAAAGGCACAGGAAAACAATATGACAGTAAATACAAATGATGTTCTAGTAGATTATGAGGGGCTTTGTTGTCAGTTAACTGATACTCTACTAGTCTTAGAAATGGCTAGTATGGAAGACAGTAAACAATCATCAGCTTTACTAAATACAGTAATCCAAGCTATGAACCAACTCATTTCAGAACATACTCAACAGGCTAATGACTATAGAAAGGGGATAAAACATGAATGAGTTAGATTTAACCAACATACAGGCGCTTATCTTTATTGTGGTAGCTATTGGTTTACTAATCTATCTAAACCACCGAGACCGCAAAAAAAAGCGCTCAAATCGAGCGAGAAAGTACACAGACGATTGAAACGACTAGCGAGGATTTAAGCCCTGATTATGGGCGATATATTCAGCTTGCAGCGGTTAAGCCATGGGGGTACTAAGATGTTTGAAAAAATGATTGAAGATTTAAAGTCTAAGATTTTGGAAGCAGTGGAACGATATTTAAAAAGCCATGAGAAAGCACCTCAAAAAAGATTAGATTTGATTAGCAAGGTGGAACTAAAGGAAGAACTGGGCATAGGAGATAAAACCTTAACAAAATGGGAAGGTGCGGGACTGCCACAGTATATACCGCCTATTGAAGATACTAGAAAAGCGTATTATAAAGTCTCAGACGTTTTAAAGTTTTTGGGGGTAGATGATGGCAAAGACTAAAATATATTTTTGGTTAAAAGTTGATAAGAAGTTTTTTGATAATCTTTTTATTAAACGACTGAAAAATATGCCTGGTGGCTACACTATGACAGTGATTTATATCCGTCTTATGTTGGAAAGTTTAGAAGATGATTGTATTTTGTACTATGAAGGCTATTTTGATAGTTTGGTACAGGAATTAGCTTTAAAACTAGATGTTTCTGAAGATGATATCAATATGACGGTTGCATATTTTACAAAATGCGGACTGATTCAGATAGACGATGATGGACACGCTACATTATCGCAAGCAAAAGCTATGGTTGAGAGTGAAACAAACTGGGCAAAATACAAGCGAGACCAAAGAAAAAATAGTCAAGATTTACCAAAATTGGAGAATGTCCAAAATAGAAGGACTGTTTCCAACTCATGTCCAACAGAGATAGAGATAGAGAAAGAGTCAGATAAAGAGTTATATAAAGAATATATATTGTCAGGTAAACCTGACTTTACTTTCCCAAATTGGTTAACTCCGAGTATGATTGATGAGGTAACTAAAGGACGTCCTGAAAAATATTTAATCAGAATACCTTTAGCTTATCTGAATCATACAGTTGGGAAAAATTATAAATATTTGGACAAAAACTTGAAGCCGATAATAGCACGATTCAAAGAAGGCTATACACTTGAAGATTTTAAACAGGTGATAGATATTAAAACGGCAGAATGGAAGGACAGTCCTGAATTTTCTAAATATCTAAGACCAGAAACACTTTTCGGTTCTAAGTTTGATGGTTATTTGAATCAAAAGCCTAAAACTATAAAAGGGAAGTCCGAAGATAACTTCCCAGATCTACCATTTTAGGAGTTGCACAGATGAAGGAACAATTTAAAGAATTTAATAACAGAAAAATATCGAATACGGTTTGCGATATTCACCAGGTAAATTATTGGGAAATTTCTGTACCAGTGTTAGGGGGTTCAGAAAGAAAAGTACAAGCATTTTGTCCGGAGTGCGTGAAGGGAGAGATTAAACAGAAAGAGAAAGACCTATTGCAGCAGTTCGAGGACAGGCAAGCTTACTTTAAAACTTATGATGTCTTAATGCGTGATAGTACGATTCCTAACGAGTTGAAAGGAGCGACATTTGATAATTTCTTTGTTAAGACGATAGAGGAGCGTCAGATGTTAGAGTTTGTAAAGGGGCAAGCCCAGAAGTACCTTGCAGGTATGACAGGAAATACTTTAATCAGCGGTAGCACAGGAATAGGAAAAAGTCATTTATCTCTTGCACTAGCTAAAGAAATCAATGAGAGCTTCAGAGAGAAGAACGAGCCTAAGAGTGTTTTGTTTGTTAGTTTAACCGAGATTATCAAGCAGATAAAAGAAGGTTGGGCTTATGGAAGAAATGCAAACTTAACAGAATATGAGGCGGTCAAAAAGTTAGTTGATGTTGATTTCCTGATCATCGATGACCTTGGGGCAAAAAATGGAACAATCACTCCTAAGAGCGATTGGGAACAGGATTTCTTGTTTGATATTATCAATAATCGAGAAACTACGATTTTCAACACGAATCTAGATAGTAGTGAACTGCGAACTGTTTATAATGCTAGAAATTCAAGTAGAATTTTGAAAGGTTTAGAGGGGAACACTTTCAAGGCTTTTACAATCAAAGATAAGAGATACACTATAAACACAGTGAGGGGAGAATTTCAATGAATGATGATAAAATGCGATTTGCAACAGAAAAAGGCTTTGTTGTCTATGAAAAATGTGGTATAATAGAGATAGAAAAAGTTCCAAGGTTTGGAGAGATAACTTTATTCTACTCAGATGGGAAATTTATCCATCTAGTCAAAAAAGAAACTAAAAAATAAGTCTATTGAGAACAACTCAGGGACATACCGTAAGCATATAATGCTAGTGGTATGTCCCTGAGTTGTTTGCATAGAAAGGGGGTGAGTATTATGGCAGGAGATACTTCTTTAGGGTATGTGGTAGCCAATAAGTTTTCTATGGATCCAGATAAAAGACAGAAAATCTTTTCTCAGTGTAAAAAAGAAGATGATAACTTAGAACAACGGAAACAAGAAATACTAGAAAAATATGCTAACAAACAAGACAAATCAAAATCTAGAAAAAATGATTCTAAAGGCTCGGAGAGTCATAAAAGAAAAGCTAAGAGCAAAGAATTTTAGAAAAAATTATAAACAAAAATCAGATATTAAAAGATAAAGGAGCAAAAAAATGACAACTAACTTAGTTAAACAAAAAGAAAATCTAGAAGCTTATATCCGAAGTACAGGTTATAACACTAGAGGGATGAACGTAGAAAATAATCATGTACTCATTGAAAAACCAATCCTTGATAGTTACGAAGATGAACATCAACGTAAAGAACTGGTTGATTTAGTAAATGTTATTGAGACTCGTACCCGTGGTGGGAAGTATGAAGTAACTGACTTTGAATCTGATTCATTACAAGAAGTTAGCGAAAATTCGGTTGAGAGAACAGAAGCAGATAAAAAGAAAACTATCAGCGTTGATTACTTAGTTAAATTATTCAGTGGAAAACTTGATTTTTCACAGGAGCAATTAGATGATGGGCAATATAATTTAACGGATTTTCTTGGTAAGAAGATTATTAAATTAAAACGTAGAACACGAAATAGAGAGATTGGGAAAATTCTCCAAACTGCGAAAGTGCAGACTGCTACAAGTATGGACGACTTGAAATCTATTGTTTCTTTAATCAATCCAGAGCGCAATGTATCTATGGTTGTTAGTCAATCACTATTTAGTGTCTTAGAAAAAATGAAAGACACTTCAGGAAATTATCTTCTTAAAGTTGATAAAGAGACAGGGACAAGTGAAACATTCTTTGTAGATAACTTTTTAATTGTAGATGATACAACATTAGGGAATAAAGGTGACAAAAAAGGCTTTATCGGAGATCTAGAAAACTTTGTTACTTTGTTTGATCGCAAGAAAGATACACTTAGTTGGGTGAATGCGAATGACTATTTTGGAAAACGGTTGATTTTACATACCCGATTTGATGTAAAAAAAGTTGAAGAAGATTGTGGTTACTTTATCCAATGGAACTAGGAGAAAGAAATGGATATTAATCAAGTATTTGAAACACTGGATGATCTAGATAATAAAAAAAGTAAGATTAATTCAGCACGAGAACAGTTAAGCGAAAAAAGAAAAAGCCTTTTAGGCAATCAAACAGTTTCATTTGAGAATATAGATAATTTTTTATCTAACAACTTAGAATCTTTAGAGCAGTTGGAAAAGATGGAAAAAGCTATTAATTCTCTTCAGGAAAAATATAATAGTGATTTTTCAGAAGCTAAAGCAGTCATCTTTGAATACATTTTTAAAGAAACTAAGCAACGGATGGAAACTAAGAAGATCTATAAACAATACCGAAAAAAACTTAGACGAATTCTGGACGCATATGATGAAATTCAAGAACTAAAGAAGGATGTAGAAGAAATCCATACAGGTGTAGTCAGGGAAATAAGTCAGAAACATTCTCTATCGCTATATCGAACGGAAGTAAGTCCGCTTACTGTCCTACCATTCTTAAACCCTGATATTAGCGGGTGGATGGATTTTTCTAAGGAATATCGGGACATTAAAGTGTATTTAGAAAAATAAGTTACAAATTAAGTAAGGCTAGTGATATATGGCTCAAACAAAAGAAATATCGCTAGTCCTACTTTTATGCTTTACTAAGTTTCACATAACAAAGTAAGCATAAACTGAAAAGAAGTAATAGCTTGAAAGCAAGGTATATCAGGGGTTTACAGAATGGAGTGAGTTTCACAGAATGTAAGATATGAGAAACTGAGGGGATAAATGAAAGAAATTTCCCTTGAACTTGTCATACTGAAGAGTTGTCAAACTTAAAACAATGATACCTGGTAAGTGGAGTGTTGGAAGGCTTTTAGCGCTTTTTGTCAGTTTGACAGAATTTACAATTTGACAAATTGCAAGATAAAAAAATTTTTAAATTTAAGTGGAGGTACTTGCCTATGTACGAGTTGAGTAATAGAGACCTGGACGGGATAGATATTGAGTTAGGACGATATAGAACGCTTGCTAATAAAATTTATTTGAGAAGACAGGAACTAATACATAATAAGAAACATAGCGCTGAAGATTGTACTGGTGGGAAAGGCAAGACAGTATATAGTCCTACTGAAGCAACCATCATTAGAATTGAAGAAGACCAAACGCTAAGATATTTAGAAGGCTTTAAACTAGTTGTAGATACCTTGATGGAAAACTTAATTGAAAGTGATCTAGTCATTTTTAAAATGAGATATTTAGAAGCTGGTGCGACTTGGGAAGACGTGGCAGAGAAACTAAATAAAACTACTCGTTATATAAATAGCCGTAGAAAGGTAATCGCTAAAAGATTTGTTGAGTTGAAAGGATATTGACTCCCCCCACCTTTTAAAAAATCTTTCTGGCCAGTAGGGTACCGGTGAAGGGAACTTTTTCCAAGTCGGAGATGTTCAGAGAAAAAGGGGGTAAAAACTTATTGTTTTTAGAAAAAAGTATTAGTTTTTCTAAAATAGAATTGAGATGAAACTATTTTTCTGAAATAAGACCTAATTTTCAATTGATAAATGAATTGATTATGTCATTTATTTTTAAGATTTCTTCCAATAATAGTTTTTGATACTCTTTAAAATTTTTTGAGGAATGAAATTCAATCAGTTCTTCAAAGAATTTCGGGGGATTGGTAAATATTTGTAATGGGACATTTGAAATTTTATAATGAAATATATTATTTCTAAAATCTTGTCGGAAGTTAAAAATTTTTTCTTTGCGATTAAGGATATCAACAACTTCCTCCCGTTGGAAATCAGGCAATAAAGAGCTTTCCTTATTGAGAATCAAGCGTAAGGCTGTAATACTAACTAAATAGCATTGGCTTAGCGAGCGTGTAAAAAAGTAATTTTTTGATTTTAAGACACTTGGCATAATATGTACTACAAAATTATTCTGGCATAATATGTTAAATAAGAATAACTGAGTGCCCGTAGGCAGAACTCCTGTTAAAAAATTCCTTCTTTTAGATTCAAATAAGAAAAAATCACGTTGTTCAAAGTTTTCAATTTTAATATCCTGGATTGTAGGCTTCTTAATAGTTTTTTGATTTACTGAATTAATTAAAGTTCCTAAAGCTTTGCTAAATTCAAAAAATAAATCAGTAGCTCTTTTATCAAAATAGGAAATATCCTTTTTATCAGTTTTCGATAAAATACTTTCTAGGTAAATATGATATTGGTTAGTGTTAGCGTATGGAATTTCGTTGAAGTAATATACCCCTAAATCATGTTGTCCAAAAATATTGATTACGAGTTTTTGAAATAAATTGTAATTTTCTACCATTTGTGAATAAAAGCGTCTCTCTATTTCAAGTATCAGTTTGTTAGCCTTGCTATATTTTTTATCAGAGTATTGCTTATAACTCACTCGGACACTAGATATTATTTTTTGAAATTCCTGTTCTCCAATATTTGGAAAATCACTATGAACATCTCTAGGTAAAAACTTTAGTATTCCATCACAGAGAGATGATACAAAAGGAAGGATACCTATTGATAGTTCTGAATAAACTGTCTTATCCAAACTTACAATATTTTCAAGCAGTTGCCTTACTTCAGCAACTTCATCAAGTAGGATTGAAAAAGAAATCATTTCTATCTTATCCATGTTAATCCTTTCAGAAAGTTATTGTTTATATTATAGTTATTGTAACATTATTATTGATAATTGATTAGATGAATAAAAAAGCACCTTCAAAGGTGCTAGTTCTTGCCTGCTGAACTCGTCAATATTACGCCCTTTTTAGGGCTCTTTTTGTGGACTTTTTTAGGAACTTTCAAGAAAAACTAAGGCGATTTAATGCCTAAATGTTTTTAAAGAAAGTCAGTATTTTCAAGGGCTGAGCTCTAAAAATTTGACTTATAGAGTGTTAAATGATAGTATAGTCAAAGATAGTCAAGGTTTAAAGAGAGAGGTGGGTTTGTAATGAGATTTAAAAATACATCGGATCATATTGAGGCCTACATCAAGGCGATTTTAGATCAATCTGGAATTGTGGAGTTGCAACGGAGTCAGTTGGCAGATACCTTCCAGGTTGTTCCTAGTCAGATTAACTATGTGATCAAGACACGCTTTACAGAAAGTAGAGGCTACTTGGTTGAAAGTAAGCGTGGTGGCGGAGGCTACATTCGTATAGGACGGATTGAGTTTTCTAGTCATCATGAAATGCTTAGGGATCTGCTTTACTCAATTGGTGAGCGGGTCAGTCAAGAAATTTATGAGGATATTCTGCAGCTTTTGGTTGAGCAGGAATTGATGACCAAGCAGGAGATGAATTTGCTGGTGGCAGTAGCTTTGGATCGCGTTCTAGGAGAAGAAGCTCCAGTTGTTCGTGCTAATATGCTAAGACAGGTCATACAAGAGGTAGATAGAAAAGGGAAGTAAGATGAACTATTCAAAAGCATTGAATGAATGTATCGAAAGTGCCTACATGGTTGCAGGCCATTTTGGAGCTCGTTACCTAGAGTCTTGGCACTTGTTGATTGCCATGTCCAATCACAGTTATAGTGTGGCAGGGGCGACTTTAAATGATTATCCATATGAGATGGACCGTTTAGAAGAAGTCGCTTTGGAACTGACTGAAACGGACTATAGCCAGGATGAAACCTTTACGGAATTGCCGTTTTCTCATCGTCTACAGGTTCTCTTTGCTGAAGCAGAGTATGTAGCGTCAGTGGTCCATGCTAAGGTGCTAGGGACGGAGCACGTCCTTTATGCGATTTTGCATGATGGCAATGCCTTGGCGACTCGTATCTTGGAGAGGGCTGGTTTTTCTTATGAAGACAAGAAAGATCAGGTTAAGATTGCTGCCCTTCGTCGAAATTTAGAAGAACGTGCAGGCTGGACTCGAGAAGACCTCAAGGCTTTACGCCAACGCCATCGTACAGTAGCTGACAAGCAAAATTCTATGGCCAATATGATGGGCATGCCGCAGACTCCGAGTGGTGGACTCGAGGACTATACGCATGATTTGACAGAGCAAGCGCGTTCTGGCAAGTTAGAACCAGTCATCGGTCGGGACAAGGAAATCTCGCGTATGATTCAAATTTTGAGTCGGAAGACAAAGAATAATCCTGTCTTGGTTGGGGATGCTGGTGTCGGGAAAACAGCCTTGGCGCTTGGGCTCGCTCAGCGTATTGCTAGTGGTGATGTACCTGCGGAAATGGCTAAGATGCGCGTGTTAGAGCTTGATTTGATGAACGTTGTTGCAGGGACACGCTTCCGTGGTGACTTTGAAGAACGCATGAACAATATCATAAAGGATATTGAAGAAGATGGTCAAGTTATCCTCTTTATCGATGAACTTCACACTATCATGGGTTCTGGTAGTGGGATTGATTCGACTCTGGATGCGGCCAATATCTTGAAGCCAGCCTTGGCGCGTGGAACTTTGAGAACGGTTGGTGCGACTACTCAGGAAGAATATCAAAAACACATTGAAAAAGACGCAGCCCTTTCTCGTCGTTTCGCTAAAGTGACGATTGAAGAGCCAAGTGTGGCAGACAGTATGACCATTTTGCAAGGCTTGAAGGCGACTTATGAGAAACATCACCGTGTGCAAATCACAGATGAAGCGGTTGAAACAGCCGTCAAGATGGCTCATCGTTACTTGACTAGCCGTCACTTGCCAGACTCTGCTATCGACCTCTTAGATGAAGCAGCGGCAACAGTGCAAAATAAGGCTAAGCATGTAAAAGCAGACGATTCAGGTTTGAGTCCAGCTGACAAGGCCTTGATGGATGGTAAGTGGAAACAGGCAGCTCAGTTAATCGCAAAAGAAGAGGAAGTGCCTGTCTATAAAGACTTGGTGACAGAGTCTGATATTTTGACCACCTTGAGTCGCTTGTCAGGTATTCCAGTCCAAAAACTGACTCAGACTGATGCTAAGAAATACCTAAACTTGGAAGCTGAATTGCACAAACGTGTCATCGGGCAAGATCAAGCAGTTTCAAGCATTAGCCGTGCGATTCGCCGCAACCAGTCAGGGATTCGCAGTCATAAGCGTCCGATTGGTTCCTTTATGTTCTTAGGGCCTACAGGTGTCGGTAAGACCGAATTGGCTAAGGCTCTAGCAGAAGTTCTTTTTGATGATGAATCAGCTCTGATCCGCTTTGATATGAGTGAATATATGGAGAAATTTGCAGCCAGCCGTCTCAATGGAGCTCCTCCGGGCTATGTGGGTTATGAAGAAGGTGGGGAGTTGACCGAGAAGGTTCGCAACAAACCCTATTCCGTTCTCCTCTTTGACGAAGTAGAAAAGGCCCACCCAGACATCTTTAATGTCCTCTTGCAGGTCTTGGATGACGGTGTCTTGACAGATAGTAAGGGACGCAAGGTCGATTTTTCAAATACCATTATCATCATGACATCGAACCTTGGTGCGACAGCCCTTCGTGATGACAAGACTGTCGGTTTTGGGGCTAAGGATATTCGTTTTGACCAGGAAAACATGGAAAAACGCATGTTTGAAGAGTTGAAAAAGGCTTATAGACCTGAATTCATCAACCGTATTGATGAAAAGGTGGTCTTCCATAGCCTATCTAGCGACCATATGCAGGAAGTGGTGAAGATTATGGTTAAACCTTTAGTGGCAAGTTTGGCTGAAAAAGGCATTGATTTGAAATTACAAGCTTCCGCACTGAAATTATTGGCCAATCAAGGATATGACCCAGAGATGGGAGCTCGTCCACTTCGCAGAACCCTGCAAACAGAAGTGGAGGACAAGTTGGCAGAACTTCTTCTTAAGGGAGATTTGGTGGCAGGCAGCACACTTAAGATTGGTGTTAAAGCAGGCCAGTTAAAATTTGATATTGCATAAAAATGGAGAATCAGGAGCAATCTTGATTCTCTTTTTTGCTACTTTTTTATAAAAAATAATAAAAAACTATTGACAAAACAAAAATATAGTTTATAATAAAAAACATAGATAATAAAAATATCAAAAATTATAAAAAGGCAATGCATTTATGAAAAAGAAAACAGCAGTGGTATTTGGAACCTTTGCTCCGCTTCATCAAGGTCATATCGATCTGATCCAGCGTGCGAAGCGACAGTGTGACCGGGTTTGGGTTGTCGTTTCAGGCTATGAGGGAGATAGAGGGGAGCAGGTAGGCTTAACGCTTCAAAAAAGATTTCGCTATATCCGAGAGGCCTTTGGTGATGACGAGTTGACCTCTGTCTGCAAGTTAGATGAAACCAATCTTCCTCGTTACCCTATGGGTTGGCAGGAGTGGTTGGACCAAATGTTAGAGGAGATTTCCTATGATGAAACCCAGCAAGAACTAATTTTCTTTGTGGGAGAAGCAGACTACCAGCAAGAATTGTCTAATCGTAGCTTTGAGACTGTCTTGCAAGAAAGAAAGTTTGGTATCTCAGCGACTATGATTCGAGAAAATCCAAGCAAATATTGGAAATATATTGCTCAACCCTTCCGACGTCAGTTTACAAAGAAAGTGTTGATTATGGGAAGTGCCAGCAATGGGAAGACCACTTTAGCCAAGGATTTGGCAAGGTATTACGATGCACCAGTTAGCCTGGAATACGCGCGTGAGTACCAGATCAAAAACAATGTCCGCGACGATGAATTGACTCCAAAGGATTACTATTATCTCCTGTTGGGGCAGTATGACCAGACATCTAAGTTAATCGATAGCAATGCCAATAGGGGACTGGTAATAGCAGACACCAACTCCTTAGTAACCAAGGGCTACTATGATTATTACATGGAGACTGAGGACCAAAGGGACTTATCAGGAGAGACATTTGACAATCTCTTTGTTTCAATCTTGGCTAAGGAAAAATGGGACTTGATTCTCTTTGTGCAACCTGTCGGTTCCTATGTCAATGACGGATTTAGAGATATGACTATGGCGGAAGACCATATTCGTCATAGTTTTTCACAACATTTGGATCAGATGAGGGAGCGATATTTAACCAATATTCCTTTAGTTTATCTAGCGGAGGATTATCTAGGTAATTATGAAGCAGCAAAAGTGGCTATTGATGCCATTTACCAAGCAGATTAGGAGAAAAATATGAAAAAACTAACTAAAAAAATCACACAATTTATCGAAAACTTTAAAAATGTCCATGCGGAAGCTCGTAAAATTGGTTTTGCAGGAATCATGCGCTTGCTATGGAAAGATCTCTTTGTCGGTCGCAGTCTTTTCCAGTGGTTGTATCTCATTGCCTTGTCAAGTGTTCCCTTGATCTTGGAATTCACGCAAAATACGGAAAGTCATGACTGGCTTAGCTTGTTTGCATCTTGGACTGGGATTGTCTGTGTTATCTTGGTAGCAGAAGGGCGTGCAAGCAATTATCTCTTTGGGGCTATTAACTCAGCTATCTATTTGATTTTGGCCATGAATGCGACTTTTTATGGGGAAGTTTTGACGACCGTTTACTTCTTTGTCATGCAACCAATCGGTCTCTATGCTTGGCTGTCCAACCGTATCAATGAACAGGAAAAACCAGAAGAATCCCACTTTGAAGCTAAGAAATTATCTGTTCTTGACTGGCTCAAGTACTTGTCCTTGACTGCTATCATTTGGATTGGTATGGGCTTGGCTTATCAAAGTATCAATAGCGCTCGTCCTTTCCGTGATAGTGTTACTGATGCGACAAATGGTGTTGGTCAGCTCTTGATGACACGTCTTTACCGCGAGCAATGGATTTTCTGGATTGCAACCAATATTTTTAGTATTTATCTCTGGTGGGGTGAAAATATCCATATCCAAGGGATGTACTGGGTTTACACACTCAACAGTCTAGTGGGTTGGTACCAATGGACTAAGGCAGTTCGAAAGGAGGCATAAAATGACGGATACGATGATTCCAGCAGGGATGACGGAAAAAGAATATTATGAAATCCATGCCAGTCAGGAAGAGTTTTTAGACTGGTACTACAAACAGGAGCTCCCACAATATGAAAAACCAAGTGTGACAGTAGATATGGTGGCCTACTGCTTTGTTGAAGGAAAGATCAAGCTCTTGCTGATTCGTCGCAAGGCTCACCCTTATCAAAACTGTTTGGCCTTAGTTGGAGGTTTTATGGATAAGGGAGAAGATGCTGCTCATGCCTGTCAGCGAGAAGTAAGTGAAGAAGTCAATCTCGATCTTCCTTTAGAAAAAATCGAGCAATTGATGACCGTATCGACCCCCGGTCGTGACCCCCGGGGTTGGACAGTGACCATTGCTCACTTGGTGTATTTGCCTAGTCGTGCATTAGAACTGGTTCAGGCAGGTGACGATGCCAAGGATGTCGTTTTCGTAGATGTCGATTTTCAGTCGGGCAAATGCTTCTTGGAGGGAGTGGAGCTGGACGAGCAAGCCTTCGCCTTTGACCATTATGCCATTATCCAAGAATCCATCAAACGAATCCAAGGTCGACTTGACTGGAATCCGACCTTCCTTTATCTGCTGGAGGAGGAGTTCACTGTCTACGAAGGGACTGAACTGGTCAATCTTATCAACCCCGGTCGTCCAATCGTCAGCAATAACTTTCTCGTAAAATACGGAGAATATGTAGAAGAAGTCGGACTCAAACGAGTGCCTAAAAAGAAACCAAGAAAAACCTATCGATTAAAATAAAAGGGAGGTCGGGACAAAGTTCCCGACCTCTTTATGAACCATCATGAGATGGTTTTGTGTTGTGACTGCTTTTATGGGTGGCTATCTTTCTTAGAATTGCTCAACAGGTGAGTAAAGAAGTCTTTGTATCGTTGCTTGAGATATTTCTCATGCAAAACTAACAAAGCGATATAGAAAATCATAAAGACTGTAGTCAGATAGAAGACATCAAATGTAGTCTGAGCGTAGCGAATTGCAGACTGATAAGACCAGAAAGCTCCCAAAATCATCCAAGGAAGATACTTGTAATACTTGTTTAGCATAAGAATGCACCTCCTATATTCTATTTCAATGTTATTATATTCCTTTGTACTTAAAGATGCAAGCGATTACACAAGAGTGATTTAAAAATATTACTCAAAATAGGAATTTTTTTTCTGTTTTTTCTATTAGATTACGAATAAAAGAGTAGGAGGAGTAAATTTATCTAAAGTATTTAAGATTTTTAAAATAGTTTAGATAAATTGTTGACATATTCAAATTTCAATGTTACAATTATATTACAAAAAGATTTCTTTATATTTCTAAAACATTACAAAGGAGTAGAAAAATGAAAAAGAAAACCTATATCAAATTGATGGCAGCAACTGTATTGGCTTCTACCTTGCTATTAGGAGCTTGTGGAAATAAAAAGGAAACAACTCAAGCAAGCAGTTCTGCTAAGACAAGCCAATCATCAAGTTCTAAAATAGCTTCTTCTAGCAAAGAAAGCAAGACTCAGAAGTCCTCAAGTTCAACTTCATCTGAAAAGACTAAGGCGTCTACTGATCAATCTTCAGCAACTGCAACGCCATCACAAGCGGCACCAGAACAAAGACAAGGCCAAGAAGTGTCTAATCAACAGACAGCTAGTCAACAAACTCCTGCTCAGGCTCCTCAAGCCCAGTCTAACCAATCAAGCTATGATCCTACAACTGACCGCAAACTTCAAGACAAGCAAGCAGAACACAACAAACGCTACAAGGGTGTTTTAACCATGGTTGATGGTGATTTCTCAGCAGCTGCAGGCAACTGGAAGGGTGCCAATGGTGAAACCATCACAGTTTCATCAGGAGGCAAATTCACAGTAGAATCTGCTGATGGAAAGAAAGAAAACTACTCTATCAGAGACTATTCTTATACTCTTGACGATGGTAAGTATAATGCTACAATCGGTGGAGGAAAGACCGTTCAAATTACCACAGGTGCAGATGGCAAGGTTTCCAGTGTTGTTTTAGCTCAATAGTAGAATTTAGAATCTCAAGTTTATAGACATTTTAAAAACCCGTAACTGAATGAAGTTTACGGGTTTTCTGTGTTTAAACTTTGTCTAATTGCAAGAGAGCTTCAATCTCTGCCAGAGTGCTAGCTTGTGAAATGGCTCCACGGAGTTTGGCTGCGCCAGATGTTCCACGGAGGTAGTGAGGAGCGAGGCCACGGAATTCACGAACTGCGACGTTTTCCCCTTTGAGGTTAATCAAACGTTTCAAGTGTTCATAGGCGATTTTCATCTTATCTTCAAAGGTCAAATCAGGTAGGATTTCTCCGGTTTCAAAGTAATGGTTGATTTGGTTAAAGAGGTAGGGATTTCCCATGGCTGCGCGGCCAATCATGACTGCGTCAGCACCAACTTCTTCGATACGTTGTTTGGCTTCTTGAACTGTGCGGATGTCGCCGTTAGCGATGAAGGGAATCTTGGTCAAAGCTTGAGCGACCTTGTGAAGGGTCTCAAGGTCTGCGTGACCTGTATACATTTGCTCACGGGTACGGCCATGCATGGCGAGGGCAGAAACGCCTGCAGCCTCAGCAGCGAGGGCATTTTCTACTGCTAGAGATGGGTCAGCCCAGCCGGTACGCATCTTGACAGTAAGTGGAATATCAAGGACAGACTGGACCTTGTTGATGATAGAGTAAATCTTATCTGGATCCTTGAGCCACATAGCGCCAGCTTCATTCTTCACGATTTTGTTAACTGGGCAGCCCATGTTGATATCGACGATATCGGTCTTAGTGTTTTCTTGGATGAATTCTGCTGCGCGTGCTAGGCTGTCTTCATCACTACCAAAAAGTTGAATAGAAACAGGGTTTTCGCCTTCATCGATATGAAGCATGTGCAGGGTTTTTTCGTTGTTGTATTGGATTCCCTTGTCAGAGACCATTTCCATTACAACGAGCCCAGCTCCGAGCTCTTTTGCGATGGTACGAAAGGCTGAGTTGGTGACACCAGCCATAGGTGCTAAAACAGTACGATTGGGAATCTCAACATTGCCAATCATAAAAGGTGTATTAAGATTTGTCACGAATGAGTTCCTCCAGGTCGTTTTCATCAAAGTTGTAAGTAGTTTGGCAGAATTGACAAGTGATTTCTGCCCCATGGTCTTCCTCTTTCATTTCCTGTAAGTCTGAGCTTGGAAGGCTAGCAAGAGCGTTCATAAAGCGCTCATGGCTACAGTCACATTGGAAACGAATTTCTTCTTCAGAAAGACGCTTGTAGGCCTCCTCACCGTAGATTGCCTTGAGGAGGGCTTCGATATGGTCTTCACTTTCGAGAAGCGTTGAGATAGCTGGCATTTCTTGGATGCGTTTTTCAAAGCGAGCAATCTCTTCTTCCTTGGCTCCCGGCAAGACTTGGACTAGGAAACCACCTGCAACCTTGACCTTGTCGTCCTCGTCCAAAAGGACATTGAGGCCGACTGCTGAAGGCGTTTGTTGGCTTTCAGTCAGGTAAAAGGCAAGGTCTTCACCAATTTCCCCAGAGATAAGGGGAGTCATAGAGTTGTAAGGATTTCCAGTACCGTAGTCTGTGATAACGAGAAATTGACCATTTCCAACAAAAGGTCCGACTAGAACTTCACCAGTTGCAGTCTTTTTGATGTCAACACCAGGATTTTGAACATAGCCTTTGACGTTCCCCTTGGTATCAGCGACCGTGATAATGGCACCTAGAGAGCTAGATCCCAGTACCTTAACCGTTAGTTTGGTATTTCCCTTTTCATTGGCTGCGAGAATCTGGCTAGCGATAAGAGTTCGACCAAGCGCTACAGTTGAGCTAGCTTGGGTTTGGTGTTTTTCTTGAGCAGTGCGGACGGTTTCTGTGCTATCAAGGACAAAAGCACGAAAGGCGCTACTTTCTGATATAGTTTTAATAATTTTATCCATAGCTACTATTTTAGCATAAAAATGTCCAAAGGGGGAGCCGTGTGTTTGCTGATTTTCAGGATAATGGACCAGGAAATCAGCATGAAAATAAAAAGAGAAACAGATTATTTCAGCATTTGTAAGATTTATGCTATGCTTAAGGTAGAAAATGAAAGGGGTAACAAATGTATTTAGGAGACTTGATGGAAAAGGCCGAATCTGGCCAATTTTCAATCCTTTCCTTTCTATTACAAGAGTCTCAGACAACTGTCAAGGCTGTAATGGAGGAAACAGGATTTTCAAAAGCAACCCTAACCAAATATGTCACCCTACTCAATGACAAGGCTTTGGACAGTGGCTTAGAGCTGACTATTCACTTAGAAGATGAAAATCTGCGTCTATCGATCGGTGCAGCGACCAAGGGGAGAGATATTCGGAGCCTGTTTTTGGAGAATGCTGTTAAATACCAGATTCTTGTTTATCTTCTCTACCACCAACAGTTTTTAGCCCATCAGCTGGCTCAAGAATTGATGATTAGTGAGGCTACGCTTGGTCGCCACTTAGCTAGTTTGAATCAGATTTTGTCAGAATTTGACTTATCCATCCAAAATGGACGTTGGCGAGGTCCAGAGCATCAGATTCGCTATTTCTATTTCTGTCTTTTCCGCAAGGTCTGGTCGAGTCAGGAATGGGAAGGTCACATGCAGAAACCAGAGAGAAAACAGGAGATTGCCACTTTAGAAGAAATCTGCGGTGCAAGTTTGTCTTCGGGTCAGAAATTGGACTTGGTTCTCTGGGCTCATATCAGTCAACAGCGTCTTCGGGTTAATGCTTGTCAGTTCCAAGTGATAGAAGAGAAAATGCGAGGGTATTTTGACAATATTTTCTACCTTCGTTTGCTGAGAAAGGCTCCGTCCTTTTTTGCTGGACAACACCTTCCTCTAGGAACTGAGGATGGGGAGATGATGATTTTCTTCTCTTTCCTCCTATCTCATCGCATTCTTCCTCTTCATACTATGGAATATATCCTTGGTTTTGGAGGGCAGTTGGCCGATTTGCTGACACAGTTGATTCAAGAAATGAAGAAGGAGGAGTTGCTGGGTGATTATACAGAGGATCACGTTACCTATGAACTCAGTCAGCTTTGTGCTCAAGTCTATCTCTATAAGGGCTATATTTTACAGGACCGCTACAAGTACCAGTTGGAGAATCGTCATCCTTATTTTTTGATGGAACATGATTTTAAGGGGATAGCAGAGGAGATTTTTCATGCTCTACCTGCCTTTCAGCAGGGGACGGATTTGGATAAGAAAATTCTCTGGGAATGGCTCCAGTTAATCGAATATATGGCTGAAAACGGTGGCCAGCATATGCGGATTGGTCTGGATTTGACATCTGGTTTTCTTGTCTTTTCAAGGATGGCAGCCATTTTGAAACGGTATTTGGAATACAATCGTTTTATCACCATTGAAGCCTATGACCGAACTCGGCATTATGATTTGCTGGTTACCAATAATCCGATTCATAAGAAGGAACAAACACCAGTTTATTATTTAAAAAATGACTTGGATATGGAAGATTTAGCAGCGATTCGTCAGTTATTATTCACTTAAAAGGCTTGGTTGTTCCAGGTCTTTTTGTGAAATTCGCACAATCTCCTCACATTTTTTTAAAAATTAAAAAAAGTTGATGAACAAGAAAGCGCTTTATTTTGTATACTAGTTAGTGTAAAGAGGAAACATCCTCAAGATCTTTATCAGGAGGACAGCACATGTCACAAGAAAAATACATCATGGCCATTGACCAGGGGACTACAAGTTCTCGTGCCATCATTTTCAACAAAAAAGGAGAAAAGGTCAGCTCGAGTCAAAAAGAGTTTACTCAGATTTTCCCTCAGGCAGGTTGGGTAGAGCACAATGCCAATGAAATTTGGAACTCAGTCCAGTCAGTTATTGCGGGAGCTTTCATCGAAAGTGGTGTCAAGCCAAATCAAATCGAAGCAATCGGGATTACCAACCAGCGTGAAACAACTGTCGTCTGGGATAAGAAAACAGGGCTCCCTATCTACAATGCTATTGTTTGGCAGTCACGCCAGACAGCACCTTTGGCTGAACAACTAAAAAGTCAAGGTTATGTGGAAAAATTCCATGAAAAGACTGGTTTGATTATCGATGCTTACTTCTCAGCGACTAAGGTTCGTTGGATTTTGGACCATGTAGAAGGCGCTCAAGAGCGAGCAGAAAAAGGGGAATTGCTCTTTGGCACTATCGATACTTGGTTGGTTTGGAAATTGACTGACGGTGCGGCTCACGTGACCGACTACTCAAATGCAGCTCGTACCATGCTTTATAACATTAAAGAACTCAAATGGGATGATGAGATTTTGGAAATTCTCAACATTCCTAAGGCTATGCTTCCGGAAGTTCGTTCTAACTCTGAAATCTACGGTAAGACAGCCCCATTCCATTTTTACGGTGGAGAAGTGCCAATCTCAGGTATGGCTGGGGACCAACAGGCAGCCCTCTTTGGACAGTTGGCCTTTGAACCTGGTATGGTTAAAAATACTTATGGAACAGGTTCTTTCATCATCATGAATACTGGGGAAGAGATGCAGTTGTCTGAGAACAATCTTTTGACAACCATTGGTTACGGTATCAATGGCAAGGTTTACTATGCCTTGGAAGGTTCTATCTTCATCGCAGGAAGCGCCATTCAGTGGCTTCGTGACGGTCTTCGCATGGTGGAAAATTCACCAGAATCTGAAAAATACGCTCGTGATTCTCACAACAATGATGAAGTTTATGTCGTTCCAGCCTTTACAGGTCTAGGTGCTCCATACTGGAACCAAAACGCTCGCGGTTCTGTCTTTGGCTTAACTCGTGGAACAAGTAAAGAAGACTTTATCAAGGCGACTTTGCAATCTATCGCTTATCAAGTGCGTGACATCATCGACACCATGCAAGTGGATGCGCAGACAGCTATCCAAGTCTTGAAAGTAGACGGTGGTGCAGCTATGAACAATTTCCTCATGCAGTTCCAAGCTGACATTTTGGGAATCGATATCGCACGCGCCAAAAACTTGGAAACAACAGCTTTGGGGGCAGCCTTCTTAGCAGGTTTGTCAGTAGGTTACTGGAAAGACTTGGATGAGTTGAAACTCTTGAACGAGACAGGAGAACTTTTTGAACCATCGATGAACGAATCTCGTAAGGAACAACTCTACAAGGGTTGGAAGAAGGCTGTAAAAGCAACTCAAGTCTTTGCGGAAGTAGACGACTAATACTGGAAGAATAAAGCGACTCAGTTAGAAAGTGTGTAAATATGGAATTTTCAAAGAAAACACGTGAATTATCAATTAAAAAAATGCAGGAACGTACCTTGGACCTCTTGATTATCGGTGGAGGAATCACTGGTGCTGGTGTAGCCTTGCAGGCGGCAGCTAGCGGTCTTGAGACTGGTTTGATTGAAATGCAGGACTTCGCAGAAGGAACATCTAGCCGTTCAACAAAATTGGTTCACGGAGGACTACGTTACCTTAAGCAATTTGATGTAGAAGTGGTATCAGATACAGTTTCTGAACGTGCAGTGGTTCAACAAATCGCTCCACATATTCCAAAACCAGATCCAATGCTCTTGCCAGTTTACGATGAGGATGGAGCGACCTTTAGCCTCTTCCGTCTGAAAGTAGCGATGGATTTGTACGACCTTTTGGCAGGAGTTAACAACACACCAGCTGCTAACAAGGTTTTGAGCAAGGAAGAAGTCTTGGAACGCCAGCCAAACTTGAAGAAAGAAGGTTTGGTAGGAGGTGGGGTTTACCTTGACTTCCGTAACAACGATGCGCGTCTCGTGATTGAAAATATCAAACGTGCCAACCAAGACGGTGCCCTCATTGCTAACCACGTGAAGGCAGAAGGCTTCCTATTTGATGAAAGTGGTAAGATTACAGGTGTTGTAGCCCGTGATCTCTTGACAGACCAAGTCTTTGAAATCAAGGCCCGTCTGGTGATTAACACAACAGGTCCTTGGAGCGACAAGGTACGCAATTTGTCTAATATGGGAACCCAATTCTCACAAATGCGTCCAACTAAGGGAGTTCACTTGGTAGTGGATTCAAGCAAGATCAAGGTTTCACAGCCAGTTTACTTTGATACAGGTTTGGGTGATGGCCGTATGGTCTTTGTTCTTCCACGTGAAAACAAAACTTACTTCGGTACAACAGACACAGACTATACAGGTGATTTGGAACATCCAAAAGTGACTCAGGAAGATGTAGATTACCTACTTGGCATTGTCAACAACCGCTTCCCAGAAGCAAACATTACCATTGATGATATCGAAAGTAGCTGGGCAGGTCTTCGTCCATTGATCGCAGGCAATAGCGCTTCTGACTACAATGGAGGAAATAACGGAACCATCAGTGATGAAAGCTTTAACAACTTGATTGCGACTGTTGAATCTTATCTCTCTAAAGAAAAAACGCGTGAAGATGTTGAGTCTGCTGTCAGCAAGCTTGAAAGCAGTACCTCTGAGAAACATTTGGACCCATCTGCAGTTTCTCGTGGTTCTAGCTTGGACCGAGATGATAATGGTCTCTTGACCCTTGCTGGTGGTAAAATCACAGACTACCGTAAGATGGCTGAAGGAGCTATGGAGCGCGTGGTTGACATCCTCAAATCAGAATTTGACCGTAGCTTTAAACTCATCAATTCTAAGACTTACCCTGTTTCAGGTGGGGAATTGAACCCAGCAAATGTGGACTCAGAAATCGAAGCCTTTGCGCAACTTGGAGTGTCACGTGGATTGGATAGCAAGGAAGCTCACTATCTCGCAAATCTCTATGGTTCAAATGTACCGAAAGTCTTTGCCCTTGCTCATAGTTTAGAACAAGCACCAGGACTCAGCTTGGCAGATACTTTATCACTTCACTATGCAATGCGCAATGAGTTGGCTCTTAGCCCAGTTGACTTCCTCCTTCGTCGTACCAACCACATGCTCTTTATGCGTGATAGTTTGGATAGCATCGTTGAGCCAGTTTTAGATGAAATGGGACGATTCTATGACTGGACAGAAGACGAGAAAGCAACTTACCGTGCGGATGTTGAAGCAGCCCTTGCTAACAACGATCTAGCGGAATTGAAAAATTAAGAAAAACTAGAAGAGAGGGAGACAAGCCTTCCTTGCCTTCCCTCTCCTTCTTTAAAATGGAGACAACGATATGATGAAAGAATTATTTGGAGAATTTTTGGGGACTTTAATCCTGATTCTTCTAGGAAATGGTGTTGTTGCAGGTGTGGTTCTTCCTAAAACCAAGAGCAACAATGCAGGTTGGATTGTGATTACTATGGGTTGGGGAATTGCTGTAGCCGTTGCGGCTTTTGTATCTGGCACGCTCAGCCCAGCCCACCTAAATCCAGCTGTAACGTTTGCGATGGCCTTAAAAGGAACGCTCTCTTGGGCTTCCGTTTTCCCATACATCCTAGCTCAGTTCGCAGGGGCTATGCTGGGTCAGATTTTGGTTTGGTTGCAATTCAAACCGCATTATGAGGCAGAAGAAAATGCAGGCAATATCCTGGCAACCTTCAGTACTGGACCAGCTATAAAAGATACTGTATCAAACTTGATTAGTGAAATCCTAGGAACTTTTGTATTGGTATTAACAATCTTTGCTTTGGGACTTTATGACCTTCAAGCAGGAATCGGAACCTTCGCAGTGGGAACTTTGATTGTCGGTATCGTTCTATCACTAGGTGGAACAACAGGTTGTGCCTTGAACCCTGCGCGTGACCTTGGACCTCGTATCATGCACAGTATCCTTCCAATTTCAAACAAGGGAGACGGAGACTGGTCTTATGCCTGGATTCCTGTTGTGGGACCTGTTATCGGTGCAGCCTTGGCCGTGCTTGTATTCTCGCTTTTCTAATCTAGAAAACAATTATGTTGATAGAGCTTGAGATGAAGATCTCAGGCTTTTTCATTGAGTATAACTTCTTAGAGCTAGCCTCCAACGATAATAATCATTCCTTTAAAAGTAGGAATAATAAAGGCAATAGTTTTTGCTTTTTTATGTGAAAAATCTCACTTTTGTTTTCTGCTATTTTATGCTAAAATATTAAAAATCAAATTTTAATTCTGAAGTTGGTAACTAAGATGGGAGCGTTACATGTCTAATTCATTTATTAAGTTGTTAGTCTCTCAATTGTTTGCAAATTTAGCAGATATTTTCTTTAGAGTAACAATCATTGCTAACATATACATTATTTCAAAATCAGTAATTGCCACATCACTAGTTCCCATTTTAATAGGGATATCCTCTTTTGTTGCGAGTCTTTTAGTTCCTTTAGTTACTAAAAGGATAGCGCTAAATAGGGTTTTATCTTTCTCTCAATTTGGAAAGACTATATTATTGGCGATACTGGTAGGAATGTTTACCGTAATGAAATCAGTAGCGCCTTTGGTAATCTATCTATTTGTTGTTGCAATTTCAATATTGGATGGTTTTGCAGCACCTGTTTCCTATGCTATTGTGCCACGCTATGCGACCGATTTGGGTAAGGCTAACTCAGCTTTGTCAATGACTGGTGAAGCTGTTCAGTTAGTGGGTTGGGGATTAGGTGGACTCTTGTTTGCAACAATTGGTCTGTTACCTACCACGTTTATCATTTTAATCTTGTATATCATTTCTAGCTTTCTGATGTTATTTCTTCCTAAGGCTGAAGTGGAGGTGCTAGAGTCAGAGACTAATCTTGAAGTTTTGCTCAAAGGTTGGAAGTTAGTTGCTAGAGATCCTAGATTAAGACTTTTTGTATCAGCAAATTTATTTGAAATTTTCTCAAATACAATTTGGGTTTCTTCCATTATACTTGTTTTTGTAACGGAGTTATTAAATAAAACGGAAAGTTACTGGGGATATTCTAATACAGCATACTCTATTGGTATTATAATTAGTGGCTTAATTGCTTTTCGGCTATCTGAAAAGTTTCTTGCTCTTAAGTGGGAAAGTATTCTTTTTTCTCTTATAGCCATGGCAATAGTGACGCTGACTATTCTATTTTTTCCAAATGCACAGATGTTTTTAGTATTTTCAGCTTTAGTTGGTATGTTATCGCAGCTAAAAGAAGTTCCTGAAAGTGTATTTCTTCAGGAAACAGTAGAGGAAAATAACTTGGTTAATGTCTATTCCGTTCTGGAAGTGATTTCGACACTAGCATTTTCAGTATTTGTTTTGCTAATGAGCTATATTACTGAGAGTTTTGGTATTAGCATCAGTTTTTGGCTATCAGCCATTTGTCTGATGATAGAAGCTATTTTAATTTATATCAGACGAGATTATTTTAAATGAGAGACTGGTAAAAAAGTCTTGAAAAATTAGAAAAGCGCATAGTATCGGGTGTTGAAAAAACTTGATATTGTGTGTTTTATTATAGGAAGATTTACCTCATTTTCTACTGAAATTGAGTTTTTGCCCAGCTTCACTCTATTTAAAATATACATAGAAAAAGCGCATAATCCTTAAAATAAACTGAAATCTAGTGAAAATGTGCGGTAAACAATTGAAAAACTAGTCTATAAAGTGGTACAATGGTAGAAAAATACTATAGTAAGAGTCTATCTTATTTAGCAAAAAATTACAGAAATGAATGGTTTTTCTTGATGAAACAGAGAAAAGAATTGTACCTCTTTCTTGGTCGGACAGCCTTGTATTTTCTTATCTTTCTAGGGCTGCTTTACTTCTTTAGCTATCTTGGTCAGGGTCAAGGAAGCTTTATCTATAATGAATTTTAACTTGAAGGAGAATTCCTATTGTGTCAAATAAACCAATAGTAGATATGATTGAAACCATTGAGCATTTTGCTCAGACACAGCCTAGCTATCCTGTTTACAATGTTTTGGGACAGGAACACACTTATGGAGATTTAAAGGCTGATTCGGATAGTTTGGCTGCAGCCATTGATCAACTGGATTTGCCAGAGAAGTCTCCTGTGGTCGTTTTTGGTGGCCAAGAATATGAAATGTTGGCAACCTTTGTAGCGCTGACTAAGTCAGGTCATGCCTACATTCCCATTGACAGTCATTCAGCCTTGGAGCGAGTTTCAGCTATTTTAGAAGTAGCGGAGCCAAGTTTGATTATTGCCATCTCAGACTTTCCATTGGAGCAGGTTTCTACACCGATGATGACTCTAGCTCAGGTTCAAGAAGCCTTTGCTCAGGGGAATAACTATGAGATCACGCATCCAGTCAAGGGAGATGATAATTACTACATCATCTTTACTTCTGGTACGACTGGTAAGCCAAAGGGAGTGCAGATTTCACATGATAATCTCCTCAGCTTTACTAACTGGATGATTACGGACAAGGAATTTGCGACGCCAAGTCGTCCGCAAATGCTGGCTCAGCCACCTTATTCTTTTGACCTGTCTGTCATGTACTGGGCTCCGACCTTGGCACTAGGTGGTACGCTCTTCGCTCTTCCTTCAGCTATTACTCAGGACTTTAAGCAACTCTTTGCGACCATCTTTTCATTGCCAATCGCTATCTGGACATCAACGCCTTCTTTTGCGGATATGGCCATGTTGTCAGAAGACTTTAATAGTGAGAAAATGCCTGGAATCACGCATTTCTACTTTGATGGCGAAGAATTGACGGTCAAAACGGCTCAAAAACTACGTGAGCGTTTCCCGAATGCCCATATTATCAATGCCTACGGCCCAACAGAAGCGACAGTAGCCCTGTCAGCAGTTGCTGTGACAGGCGAGATGCTAGCGACTCTCAAACGCCTACCAATCGGCTATACCAAGGCTGATTCTCCAACCTTTATCATTGACGAGGAAGGCAATAAATTGCCAAATGGCGAACAGGGAGAAATCATTGTGTCAGGACCAGCTGTTTCAAAAGGTTATATGAACAATCCTGAAAAAACAGCAGAAGCCTTCTTTGAGTTTGAAGGTCTGCCAGCCTATCACACAGGAGATGTGGGAACTATGACAGATGAAGGCTTACTTCTCTACGGCGGACGCATGGACTTCCAGATTAAGTTCAACGGTTACCGAATTGAGCTAGAAGATGTCTCTCAAAACCTCAATAAGTCTCGCTTTATCGAGTCTGCTGTAGCTGTGCCACGTTATAATAAAGACCACAAGGTGCAAAATCTATTGGCTTATGTCATCTTGAAAGACGGTGTTCGTGAGCAGTTTGAGCGAGATATTGATATTACCAAGGCTATCAAGGAAGATTTAACAGATATCATGATGTCCTACA
The DNA here is from genome assembly GCF_001072665.1 of Streptococcus pseudopneumoniae. Taxonomy (GTDB): domain Bacteria; phylum Bacillota; class Bacilli; order Lactobacillales; family Streptococcaceae; genus Streptococcus; species Streptococcus pseudopneumoniae_S. The sequence goes on from NZ_JVJI01000016.1 coordinate 72,977, forward strand.
TGATGCCGTCTAAATTCCTTTATCGAGACAGTTTGCCACTGACTCCAAATGGAAAAATTGACATCAAAGGATTGATTAACGAGGTGAATAAGAGATGATGGAGTTCTTTCAACAGCTTCCTCATTTAGAGCCATACGGCAATCCTCAGTATTTTGTTTATGTGATTGTTGCAACCTTGCCCATCTTTATTGGCCTCTTTTTCAAGAAACGCTTTGCCTGGTACGAGGTGTTGGTTAGCCTCTTCTTTATCGTTACCATGCTGGTAGGTGAGAAGACCAATCAACTAGCTGCCTTGGGTATTTATCTGTGCTGGGAAATATTGCTCCTGCTTTTCTACAAGCATTATCGAAAAAGCAAGGATGGCAAGTGGGTCTTCTACTTAGTTAGTTTTCTGTCCCTACTTCCGATTATCTTTGTCAAGGTGCAGCCAGCTATCAATGGAACGCAGTCTTTGCTTGGGTTCTTGGGAATTTCTTACCTGACCTTTCGTTCGGTTGGGATTATCATCGAGCTGAGAGATGGAGTGATTAAGGATTTTAGCCTCTGGGAATTCCTCCGCTTCCTACTCTTCATGCCGACTTTTTCAAGCGGGCCAATCGATCGCTTTAAGCGGTTTAATGAAAATTATCAGACCATTCCTGAGCGAGATGAGTTGATGGATATGCTGGAAGAGGCTGTCAAGTATATCATGCTTGGCTTTCTATATAAGTTTATCATAGCTCATATTTTAGGAGAGACCTTACTCCCTCCTCTAAAGAATCTAGCCCTACAGTCAGGTGGCTTTTTTAACCACTATGCCTTGGCAGTCATGTATACCTTTGGTCTAGAACTTTTCTTTGACTTTGCAGGGTACTCTATGTTTGCCTTGGCAATCTCAAACTTAATGGGGATTCATAGTCCAATTAACTTCAACAAGCCTTTTTTATCAAGGGATTTAAAGGAATTTTGGAATCGCTGGCACATGAGTCTCTCTTTCTGGTTCCGTGACTTTGTCTTTATGCGAATGGTGATGGTACTGACTAGAAAGAAGGTCTTTAAGAATCGTAATGTAACCTCAAGTGTGGCCTATATTGTAAATATGCTGATTATGGGATTTTGGCATGGAGTGACCTGGTACTATATCGCCTATGGCCTCTTTCATGGATTAGGCTTGGTTATTAATGATGCTTGGATTCGTAAGAAAAAAACGCTCAATAAGGAACGGAAAAAAGCAGGGAAAGCTGCTCTACCTGAGAATCGCTGGATTCAGTTGCTTGGCATGGTTATCACCTTCCATGTCGTCATGCTGTCATTCTTAATCTTTTCTGGATTTTTGAATGATTTATGGTTTAAAAAATAAAGGAAATAAAATATGGATATCAAATCAGAAGTTATTGAAATTATTGATGAGTTGTTTATGGAAGATGTTTCTGACATGATGGATGAAGATCTTTTTGATGCAGGTGTCTTGGATAGTATGGGAACGGTTGAGTTGATTGTGGAGATTGAAAACCGTTTTGATATTCGTGTCCCTGTTACAGAGTTTGGTCGCGACGACTGGAATACAGCCAATAAAATCATAGCTGGTATTGTGGAGCTACAAAATGCTTAAACGCTTATGGTTAATCTTTGGGCCTATCTTCATAGCTGGATTTTTGGTTCTTCTACTCATCTTTTTTTATCCAAGTACAACAAGCCATAATCTGACGGAGGAGAAATATTCGGCGGCTTCTGTTAGTGTAGAGAGTTTTAAAGAGAGAAGCCAAAAAGTAAGGGCTCTTACAGATCCAAATATGCGTTTTATTCCTTTTCTAGGGTCCAGTGAATGGATTCGATTTGATAGTGTCCATCCAGCTGTTTTAGCCGAGAAATACCATCGTCCCTATCGTCCTTACTTTTTAGGTCAAGCAGGAGCAGCCTCTCTAAATCAATATTTTGGCCTACAGCAAATTTTGCCAGAAATAGAGGATAAGCAGGCAGTATTTGTAATTTCGCCTCAGTGGTTTACGGAGGCTGATTATGAACCCGCAGCATTTCAGAGATTTTTTAACAGTGACCAATTGACAGCTTTTCTGGAAAATCAATCTGGTGACACTGCTGCAAAGCATGCGGCTATTCGATTGTTAAAGCAGAATCCTAATGTTGCATTAAAAGGCATTGTTCAAAAACTGTCAAAGGGTGAAGAATTATCAGAGGTTGATCAGGTTGCTATTAATATTTTTGCCCGATTCAATGAGAGACAGGCTTCTCTATTTGGTCAGTTCTCCATTAGAGGAAAACTCAAATATAAGGAACATGTGGAAAATTATTTAAAAGATCTTCCAGATCAATTTTCTTACCAAGAGTTAGAAAAAATTGCTCGAAAGGATGCAGAAGCCAATACGACCAATAATGATATGGGGATGGAAAATCATTTCTATACGAGAGAGGTTAAGAAGGATTTGAAAAAATGGGAAGGGTATCAAAAGAATTACAGTTTCCTAAAATCATCTGAATATAATGATTTACAGTTGGTTCTCAATCAATTTGCAAAATCGAAAGTTAATGTCCTCTTTGTCATCCAGCCTGTCAATAAGAAATGGATGGACTACACAGGGCTCAGAGAAGATATGTACCAGCATGCAGTGGAGAAAATTCGTTACCAATTAGAAAGTCAAGGTTTCACTAATATTGCTGACTTTTCAAAAAATGGAGGGGATCCTTATTTTGTTAAGGATACCATTCACCTAGGTTGGTTGGGTTGGCTTGCTTTTGATAAGGCAGTTGATCCTTTCCTATCCAATCCCACGCCAGCTCCGACTTACCATCTGAATGAACGCTTTTTCAGCAAAGATTGGGCGACTTATGATGGAGATGTCAAGACATTCAAATAGATAATAATATATAGAAGAGTTCAAGAATGAAACTGGTTTTCACGTTTTTTCTTGACTCTTTTTTTGGTTGTGATATAATTAACCAGTAAATAATTTTTCAAAGAATAGTATTTTTCTCTTAAAAAAGAGAAGTCCAAAAGGAAAGGAGTCAGATATGAGACAGCTAGCGAAGGATATCGATGCTTTTTTAAATGAGGTGATTTTGCAGGCGGAAAATCAGCATGAAATTCTAATAGGTCATTGTACTAGCGAGGTAGCTCTGACCAATACCCAGGAGCATATCCTCATGCTCTTGTCGGAGGAATCTTTAACCAATTCAGAGTTGGCTCGTCGCCTCAATGTCAGTCAGGCGGCGGTTACCAAGGCCATTAAATCTCTGGTTAAGGAAGGGATGTTAGAAACATCTAAAGATCCTAAGGATGCGCGTGTGATTTTTTACCAGTTGACTGATTTGGCTCGTCCAATCGCTGAGGAGCACCATCATCACCATGAGCATACACTTTTAACTTATGAACAAGTGGCGACTCAGTTTACTCCAAATGAACAAAAAGTGATTCAGCGGTTTTTGACTGCTTTAGTAGGAGAAATCAAATAATGAGATACATTACGGTAGAGGATTTATCCTTCTATTATGATAAGGAGCCTGTTCTTGAACATATCAATTATAGTGTTGATAGTGGGGAATTTGTTACCTTGACAGGGGAGAATGGGGCAGCTAAGACGACACTGATTAAAGCCAGTCTTGGAATCCTTCAGCCACGCATTGGAAAGGTGACTATTTCAAAGACAAATACGCAGGGTAAGAAATTGAGAATAGCCTATCTTCCTCAACAGATTGCCAGTTTTAATGCTGGTTTTCCAAGTACGGTTTATGAGTTTGTCAAGTCGGGTCGCTATCCGCGAAAAGGTTGGTTCCGTCGTTTGAATGCTCATGATGAGGAGCATATCAAGGCTAGTCTGGACTCAGTTGGCATGTGGGAACACAGAGACAAACGCTTGGGTTCTCTATCTGGGGGGCAAAAGCAGCGAGCGGTGATTGCGCGTATGTTTGCTTCTGACCCAGATGTGTTTATCCTAGATGAGCCGACAACGGGGATGGATGCAGGAAGTAAAAATGAATTTTACGAACTCATGCACCACAGCGCCCATCATCACGGCAAGGCTGTTTTGATGATTACCCATGATCCTGAAGAAGTTAAGGATTATGCGGACCGCAATATTCATCTAGTCCGTAACCAAGACTCACCATGGCGTTGTTTCAACGTTCATGAAAATGATCAGGAGGTGGGCCATGCTTAGTTTGTTATCTTATGACTTTATGCAACGTGCCTTTCTGGCCGTTATTGCCATGAGTCTTTTCTCGCCAGTTCTTGGAACCTTCCTTATCTTGCGTCGTCAGAGTTTGATGAGTGATACCCTTAGCCACGTCTCGCTTTCAGGTGTAGCCTTTGGGCTGGTTCTGGGGATTTCGCCAACTATTTCCACTATTGCTATTGTCTTGATTGCGGCGGTCTTTCTGGAGTATCTCCGTACGGTTTACAAGAGCTTTATGGAAATCGGGACAGCTATCCTCATGTCAACAGGTCTGGCAGTTTCTCTGATTGTCATGAGCAAGGGCAAAAGCTCGAGTTCAATGAGTTTGGACCAGTATCTTTTTGGTTCAATCGTGACGATCAGCGAAGAGCAGGTTATTTCCCTCTTTGTCATTGCGGCGGTTGTTTTGATTTTGACCTTCCTCTTCCTTCGTCCTATGTATATCTTGACCTTTGATGAGGATACGGCCTTTGTGGATGGCTTGCCAGTTCGTACCATGTCCATTCTTTTTAACATGGTGACGGGGGTGGCCATTGCACTTATGATTCCTGCTGCGGGAGCTCTTTTGGTATCGACCATTATGGTCTTGCCAGCTAGTATTGCCCTGCGTCTGGGGAAAAACTTTAAATCGGTTATGCTGCTTGCCAGTGCTATTGGATTTTTGGGAATGGTAGCAGGACTTTACATTTCCTACTATGCAGAAACACCTGCAAGTGCAAGTATTACCATTATTTTTGTAACTGTTTTTTTACTCATCAGTTTAGTAAGACGTTTTATCAAATAGGAGACTAACGTGAAAAAAATTAGCTTATTGCTAGCCAGTCTATGTGCCTTGTTTTTAGTGGCTTGTTCCAATCAAAAGCAGGCAGATGGCAAACTAAATATCGTGACAACCTTTTACCCTGTCTATGAATTTACCAAGCAAGTCGCAGGAGATACGGCTAATGTAGAACTCCTCATCGGTGCTGGTACAGAACCCCATGAATATGAACCGTCTGCCAAGGCAGTTGCCAAAATCCAAGATGCAGATACCTTCGTTTATGAAAATGAAAACATGGAAACATGGGTTCCTAAATTGCTAGATACCTTGGATAAGAAAAAGGTGAAAACCATCAAGGCGACAGGTGATATGTTGCTTTTGCCAGGTGGTGAGGAAGAAGAGGGAGACCATGACCATGGAGAAGAAGGCCATCACCATGAGTTTGACCCCCATGTTTGGTTATCACCAGTCCGTGCCATTAAACTTGTAGAGCACATCCGTGATAGCTTGTCAGCAGATTATCCTGATAAAAAAGAGACCTTTGAGAAGAATGCTGCTGCCTATATCGAAAAATTGCAAGCCTTGGATAAGGCTTATGCAGAAGGCTTGTCTCAAGCCAAACAAAAGAGCTTTGTAACGCAGCACGCAGCCTTTAACTATCTCGCCTTGGACTATGGACTCAAACAAGTCGCAATCTCAGGCCTTTCTCCAGATGCAGAACCATCAGCTGCTCGTTTGGCAGAATTGACAGAGTATGTCAAGAAAAATAACATTGCCTATATCTACTTTGAAGAAAATGCTTCACAAGCCCTTGCTAACACACTTTCAAAAGAGGCAGGTGTCAAAACAGATGTCCTCAATCCTTTAGAAAGTCTAACAGAAGAGGACACCAAGGCTGGCGAAAACTACATTTCCGTGATGGAGAAAAACCTCAAGGCTCTGAAACAAACAACGGACCAAGAAGGCCCAGCAATTGAGCCTGAAAAGGCAGAGGATACCAAGACAGTTCAAAATGGTTACTTCGAGGATTCAGCTGTCAAGGACCGCACCTTGAGTGACTATGCAGGTAACTGGCAATCAGTTTATCCTTTCCTTGAAGATGGCACGTTTGATCAAGTCTTTGACTACAAGGCTAAGTTGACTGGTAAGATGACTCAGGCTGAGTACAAGGCCTACTATACAAAAGGCTATCAGACAGATGTGACTAAGATTAATATCACTGATAATACTATGGAATTTGTTCAAGGTGGACAAAGTAAGAAATTCACCTACAAGTATGTTGGTAAGAAAATCTTGACTTACAAGAAAGGCAATCGTGGCGTGCGCTTCCTCTTTGAAGCGACAGATGCGGATGCTGGACAGTTCAAGTATGTTCAGTTTAGTGACCACAATATCGCCCCAGTTAAGGCAGAACATTTCCATATCTTTTTTGGAGGCACAAGCCAAGAAGCCCTCTTTGAAGAAATGGATAACTGGCCAACCTACTACCCAGATAACCTATCTGGCCAAGAAATCGCTCAAGAAATGTTGGCGCATTGATGAGAAACCGACTAGTTCATAAGAGCTAGTCGGTTTTTGGGTACTAGATGGCTAACTTCATGATAGACCTTTCAGATACCTAAGGCACTTTAAAAAATAAATAAAACTCTTGAAATATCGGGGTTTATATGCTAGAATGTAGTTAATTGATAAGGTTCATTAGAACACCAAAGCCCCTAACTACTGGCATAGTTAAGGGCTTTTTTGACGTATCTTAGCGATTTAACGGGTGTTGATAGGCTAGTCACTCGGTCTACTCCTTACTATCTAGCCATCTGCAGACGAAATACAGGATAATCCCTGCTATGACGTCCGCTATAATAGTAAGAGCGAGCTCTATGATAAGGTTCATTAGTTTCACCTCCTCTCACGAACCGTAAGGAACGTAATCGGTAACCGATGACAAAAATAGTATATCACATTAAATTTAGATCATCAACCTCGCTTAATGATTGAAATTTTGGAGGTCAGTACATCCAATGATGTTTTTTGTGAGTCTTTTAAAGGGATTAACCGTTACTTGTTTCGTTTCTTTGTCCACGACTTGTAAAGCTCAGATAGTATGTTGATAATCAACAGAGTTAGAGAGAACTAGCATGGTGCACCTAATTCCTTACCAGTTGGTTTAGCAAGAAATCAGACGACAATGTGACAATTCACCTCTAATTATTGACATTTCAGGAAAAATCGCAGTAAAAACTGCACAGCCTTCTTTAAATGTGCTATAATACAGGAAAAATAATGATGGAGGTCACGATAATGGCAACATTTTTGATGATTTTTGTGGTGGTTTGTGTGCTCCTATTGGTGATAGTCACACTGAGTACAGTTTATGTGGTTCGTCAGCAGTCGGTGGCGATTATTGAACGCTTTGGGAAATACCAAAAGGTTGCCAATAGCGGTATTCATATTCGCTTGCCTTTTGGAATTGACTCGATTGCAGCGCGGATTCAGTTGCGCTTGTTGCAAAGTGATATTGTGGTTGAGACTAAGACCAAGGATAATGTGTTCGTTATGATGAATGTGGCGACACAGTACCGTGTCAATGAGCAGAGCGTGACAGATGCCTACTATAAACTCATGCGTCCAGAATCTCAGATTAAATCTTATATCGAAGATGCTCTTCGCTCTTCTGTTCCCAAATTAACCTTAGATGAATTGTTTGAGAAAAAAGATGAGATTGCCCTCGAAGTTCAACACCAAGTGGCGGAAGAAATGACTACTTACGGTTATATTATTGTGAAAACCTTGATTACTAAGGTCGAACCAGATGCAGAAGTCAAGCAATCCATGAATGAAATCAATGCGGCGCAACGTAAGCGGGTCGCAGCGCAAGAATTGGCGGAAGCAGATAAGATTAAAATCGTCACTGCAGCTGAAGCCGAAGCAGAAAAAGACCGCCTCCATGGTGTGGGGATTGCCCAACAACGTAAGGCGATTGTGGATGGATTGGCAGAGTCTATCACAGAACTCAAGGAAGCCAATGTTGGTATGACAGAAGAGCAAATCATGTCTATCCTCTTGACCAACCAGTATTTGGATACCTTGAATACCTTTGCCTCTAAAGGAAATCAGACTATCTTTTTACCAAATACGCCAAATGGTGTGGATGATATCCGTACACAAATCTTGTCAGCTCTTCGCGCTGAGAAGAAATAATAGACTAAAGAGCCTGGAGTCAGGCTCTTTTTAGTGTTTGTGAGAGATAAGTCTTAGCTTAAATAAGACTATTCACAAAAGTTACTAACAGGTTGTGGATAAGTGTGGATAACTTCTGATTATTTTAGTGATAATTCTTATTTGTGTGACCAATTTAGTAACTTTTGAGGATTATAAAGTAGTTTTAATTACTGCAACTCAAGAGTTAAGCACAGTTTGGGATAGTTATTCACAGATTGTGGATAACCTTGGGAATTGCAGATTTTTTATTATTTAGCGATGACTTGGTAACCAGCTAAGTGTAAAGGTTAGTTGTTCAGCTTTTAAGAGGTTTTGGTGTTGAATAGTTGATACGAGTGTTTTATCCAATCGGCATTCTTTTACAAAGTTAAAATGGCTGTGGTTTTGCTCAGCATGAATATCTAGCCATTTATTTTCTGTGGCAAGATAGACTCGGAGATGGTCAAAGAGAGGGATTCCGAGATCATAGTTTGGTTTGCCTGGACAGGTTGGATAGAATCCGAGAGACGACCAAATGTACCAGGCTGAGAGACTGCCATTGTCTTCATCGCCAGGATAGGCTTGCCAGCTTGGGTGAAAGGCCTTCTGACGGAGAGTCTTGATGAGAAGGGCAGTGTAGTCAGGGTAATCGCTGTAGCGGAAGAGATAAGGAATGTGGAAGCTAGGTTGGTTAGAAATGGCGAGTTGCCCAAAAGGAGCAGTAGCCATTTCGCTCATTTCGTGAATCTCGTAACCATAGCCTGTTGTCTCAAAGAGGGGAGCATCTTGACAGGTTTTCAAAAGATAGTTGCTAAAGGTTTCTTTTCCACCCATAAGCTGGATCAAGCCTGGAATATCGTGGAGGACACCTAGGGTTGCTTGGATGGCAGAACATTCGGCATAGTCGCGTCCCCAACTATAAGGAGAGAAGTCAGGCCGGAAGTTGCCTTGACTATCACGCGCTCGCATGTAACCTGTCTCAGCGTCAAATAGATGGCGGTAATTTTGTGATGCGGCCTTGTAGGTTTCAGCGATTTCTATTTTCCCTCGTTTTTTGGCACAGCTGGCGATACAAAAGTCACTATAGGCATAGTCTAGAGTATGGCTAACGCTTTCGTGGTGGTCGATAGAGAGATAGCCCAGTTCTTGGTATTGAGCTAGTCCGTGACGACCATTGATGCCAAGAGGATCAGATTTGGTGGCTGTTTCAAGCATGGCTTGGAGGAGTTCTTCTTCTAGGTCGGGGGCCATGTCCTTGCAGGCGCTATCGGCGATAATACCGTCTATAAGTGTACCTGGCATCATACCCCGTTCATCTGGAGCCAGCCATTTTGGAAGGAAACTAGTATCGCGGTAGTTATTGAGAAATCCTTCTAAGAAGCGGTGGTAGTGTTCTGGTATGATAAGGGCAAAGAGGGGGAATGTGGTGCGGAAGGTATCCCAGAAACCATTGTTGCTAAAGAGGACACCGGGCTTTACAGTTCCAGTAGCCAAATCTTTGTGGATGGCTTGCCCTGATTCATCAACCTCATAAAAAGTCTGAGGAAAGAGGAAGAGTCTGTAGAGACAGTGGTCAAAGAAGGTTCGGTTAGCTTCTCCTGTCTCTATAATGTCAAAACGATGGAGGAGATTTTCCCAATCCGCTTGGGCATTTGCTTTACAGCTATCAAAATCTTCTTGAGGTAGATTAAGCAGTGCTTGAGAAGGAGAGATGAAAGAAGTCGCTAGCTGAATTTCAGCATGACTATCTGCCAGGTCGATTCGCCAGTCTCCACCTTCTTGGCTGATAGCAAGGATATCCATATTCATTTTCAGGGATGTGAACAGTATCAGTGGATTTTTGTTGTTCTCAGTTTTTCCTTCTTGTCGTAGGGCAAGATTCCTCTTATCTACTTGCTCTACTGCTAATTCATCTGCTGCGTGAAGATAGAGGGATAGGGCTTTGCCTTGCTTTTGCTCCAAACGAATAGAAGCACCGTAGCAAGTCGGTGTAAGCTGGGTTTCAATCTGATAGCGCAGGGAGAAAATCTTCAGATAATGAGGTTTGAAAGAGGACTTATCTATGTCATAGGAAGACTGGCGGTGAAAGAGGCTGTCTCCCCCTAGCTGACCGGTGACAGGTGTCAGAAGGAGCCAAGAGTAGTCCCCAATCCAAGGACTGGGCTGGTGGGTTAATCGAATCCCTTGAAATATAGGCAGATGTGGGTCGAAAAACCAAGAGCCCTCCTGGTCGCTGGTCTGGGGTACAAAGTAATTCATCCCAAAAGGAACGCCTGTGTAAGGCAGGGTATTTCCCCGAGAAAAGGCATGCTTGCTGGCAGTTCCAAATCGGGTATCGATGGTTTTAAGTAGTGGTTTCATAGTCTTTCCTTTAGCTGTTTTTCTACATTATATCAGAAAAAGATAGTCTTTAGAAAAGGCGTTTTAAAGATAACTATTTTGTAGAAAAATGACTATCATTTGTGTATGTATTTTCTGTCTCAAAAGCTATATACTGAAAATGAAACTTGTTTGAAAGAGGATACTGCACGATGATTTATTCAAAAGAAATTGTTAGAGAATGGCTAGATGAAGTGGCAGAACGGGCTAAGGACCATCCAGAGTGGGTGGATGTCTTTGAGCGTTGCTACACAGATACCTTGGACAATACGGTTGAAATCCTAGAAGATGGTTCAACTTTTGTCTTGACTGGGGATATTCCTGCCATGTGGCTTCGAGATTCGACAGCCCAACTCAGACCCTACCTGCATGTGGCTAAAAGAGATGCCCTCCTGCGTCAGACCATTGCAGGTTTGGTCAAGCGTCAGATGACCTTGGTACTCAAGGATCCTTATGCCAATTCTTTCAACATTGAGGAGAACTGGAAGGGGCACCACGAGACTGACCACACAGACCTTAACGGCTGGATTTGGGAACGTAAGTACGAGGTAGACTCGCTTTGCTATCCTTTGCAGCTGGCTTATCTCCTCTGGAAAGAGACTGGCGAGACTAGTCAGTTTGATGAGACTTTTGTCGCAGCGACCAAGGAAATTCTTCATCTGTGGACAGTGGAACAAGACCACAAGAATTCTCCTTATCGTTTTGTCCGCGATACGGACCGCAAGGAAGATACCTTGGTAAATGATGGCTTTGGCCCTGATTTTGCAGTGACAGGCATGACCTGGTCAGCTTTTCGTCCGAGTGATGACTGCTGTCAGTATAGTTACTTGATTCCGTCAAATATGTTTGCAGTTGTTGTTTTGGGGTATGTTCAAGAAATCTTCGCAGCATTAAACCTAGCTGATAGCGAGAGTGTTATCACAGACGCTAAGCGTCTTCAGGATGAAATCCAAGAAGGGATCGAAAATTACGCCTACACAAGCAACAGCAAGGGCGAAAAGATTTATGCCTTTGAAGTGGATGGTCTAGGAAATGCCAGCATCATGGATGATCCAAACGTACCAAGTCTGCTGGCTGCACCTTATCTGGGTTACTGTTCGGTCGATGATGAAGTGTATCAAGCAACTCGTCGTACCATTTTGAGCCCTGAAAATCCATATTTCTACCAAGGAGAATACGCTAGCGGTCTCGGAAGTTCTCATACCTTCTATCGCTATATCTGGCCAATCGCTCTGTCTATCCAAGGCTTGACAACGACAGATAAAGCAGAGAAGAAATTCTTACTGGATCAGCTGGTTGCTTGCGATGGTGGTACTGGTGTTATGCATGAAAGCTTCCACGTAGATGACCCAACTCTTTATTCTCGTGAATGGTTCTCTTGGGCCAACATGATGTTCTGTGAGTTGGTCTTGGATTACTTGGATATTCGTTAATCTAGGATTTTACTTGTTTTTAGCCAATTTACCAAGACAAAGTAGCTAAATATATACTTCTTTCAAATTTCATCTCAAATCATAGTTAAATTCTTGATAAATAAAATATTTAGAGTTAAACTGTTGGTGATTTGTTGAATTTGATTGAGCAAATCTTACATCCAAAAACGTTAACAATAAAAATTTAAATTTAGAATGAGGTTTTACTTCATGGAAAATGTTGTCGTACATATTATCTCACATAGTCACTGGGATCGTGAGTGGTACTTGCCTTTTGAAAGCCACCGTATGCAGTTGGTGGAATTATTTGACAATCTCTTTGATCTCTTTGAAAATGACCCTGAGTTCAAGAGCTTCCACTTGGATGGTCAAACCATTGTCCTTGATGACTACTTGGAGATTCGCCCTGAAAATCGCGACAAAGTCCAACGATACATCGACGAAGGCAAACTTAAAATTGGTCCTTTTTACATCTTGCAAGATGACTACTTGATTTCAAGTGAAGCCAATGTCCGCAATACCTTGATTGGTCAGCAAGAAGCTGCAAAATGGGGCAAATCCACTCAGATTGGTTACTTCCCAGATACTTTTGGAAATATGGGACAAGCTCCTCAAATCCTTCAAAAATCAGGCATTCACGTGGCAGCCTTTGGTCGTGGTGTGAAACCGATTGGATTTGACAACCAAGTTCTCGAAGATGAGCAGTTTACTTCCCAGTTTTCAGAAATGTACTGGCAGGGTGCGGACGGAAGTCGTGTCCTCGGTATCCTCTTTGCCAACTGGTATAGTAATGGGAATGAAATCCCAGTTGATAAAGACGAGGCCTTGACCTTCTGGAAACAAAAACTGGCAGACGTGCGTGACTATGCTTCGACCAACCAGTGGTTGATGATGAACGGCTGTGACCATCAGCCTGTCCAGAAAAATTTGAGTGAAGCCATTCGTGTGGCAAATGAACTCTTCCCAGATGTAACCTTTGTTCATAGTTCTTTTGATGAATATGTTCAAGCTGTGGAAAGTGCCCTACCAGAGCAATTATCAACGGTTACAGGTGAGTTGACCAGTCAGGAAACAGACGGCTGGTACACACTTGCCAACACTTCTTCATCTCGTATTTATCTCAAACAAGCCTTCCAAGAAAATAGCAACCTCCTAGAGCAAGTTGTAGAACCCTTGACTATTATCACTGGGGGTCATAACCACAAGGACCAGTTGACCTATGCTTGGAAAACTCTTTTGCAAAATGCGCCGCATGATAGCATCTGTGGCTGTAGCGTGGACGAAGTTCACCGCGAGATGGAAACTCGTTTTGCCAAGGTTAACCAAGTCGGAAACTTTGTTAAGAGCAATCTTCTTAACGAATGGAAGGGTAAAATCGCTACAGCTAAGGCTCAAAGTGATTATCTCTTTACTGTCATTAACACAGGCTTGCATGATAAGGTCGATACTGTCAGCACAGTGATTGATGTGGCGACTTGTGATTTCAAGGAATTGCACCCAACAGAGGGATACAAGAAGATGGCTGCCTTAACCTTGCCAAGTTATCGTGTGGAGGACTTGGATGGTCGTCCTGTAGAGGCTAAAATCGAAGACCTCGGAGCTAATTTTGAGTACGATTTACCAAAAGATAAGTTCCGCCAAGCTCGTATCGCTCGACAAGTGCGCGTGACTATTCCAGTTCACCTAGCACCGCTTTCTTGGACAACCTTCCAATTGCTGGAAGGAGAACAAGAACACCGTGACGGTATTTACCAAAATGGAGTAATTGATACGCCATTTGTAACGGTGAGTGTGGATGACAATATCACAGTCTATGACAAGACAACTCACGAAGCCTATGAAGATTTTATCCGCTTCGAAGACCGTGGTGACATCGGAAACGAGTATATCTATTTCCAACCAAAAGGAACAGAGCCAATCTATGCAGAGCTTAAGGGCTACGAGGTCTTGGAAAACACAGCTCGCTACGCTAAGATTTTGCTCAAACATGAATTGACCGTGCCTGTCAGTGCAGATGAAAAGCTAGAAGAAGAGCAAAAAGGCATCATCGAGTTTATGAAGCGTGAAGCTGGACGTTCAGAAGAATTGACAAGCATTCCTCTTGAAACTGAGATGACTATCTTCGTTGATAATCCACAAATCCGCTTTAAAACTCGCTTTACCAACACTGCCAAAGACCACCGTATCCGTCTCTTGGTCAAGACTCACAACAAGCGTTCAAGTAATGATTCTGAAAGCATTTATGAGGTAGTGACACGACCAAACAAACCAGCAGCTTCATGGGAAAATCCTGAAAATCCTCAACACCAACAAGCCTTTGTTAGTCTGTATGACGATGAAAAAGGTGTGACTGTATCCAACAAGGGATTGAATGAATACGAAATCCTTGGAGACGACACTATTGCAGTGACCATTCTGCGTGCGTCAGGTGAGCTAGGTGACTGGGGTTACTTCCCAACACCAGAAGCACAATGCTTGCGTGAGTTTGAAGTCGAGTTTGCGCTTGAATGCCACCAAGTCCAAGAACGCTTTTCAGCCTATCGTCGTGCTAAAGCCTTGCAGACACCATTTACCAGCCTTCAGCTTGCTAAACAAGAAGGAAGCGTGGCTGCGACTGGTAGCCTCTTGAGCCATTCTGTTCTCAGCATACCGCAAATCTGTCCAACAGCCTTTAAGGTATCTGAAAATGAAGAAGGCTATGTTCTTCGTTACTACAATATGTGTAGTGAAAATGTACGTGTACCGGAAAGCCAACATCTCTTTCTTGACCTACTTGAACGACCATACCCAGTTCATAGAGGTCTCATTTCACCACAAGAGATTCGTACAGAATTCATCAAAAAAGAAGAAATTTAATTTCAACAAGTAAACATAAAGAGAAAGGAGGGGCGAAAAGGTAAGAACTAACTGCTGATTCGCCCCTTTTTATGGTAAAAACAATGACTATTGCAACGATTGATATCGGAGGGACTGGGATTAAGTTTGCCAGTCTGACTCCTGATGGGAAAATACTAGATAAGACAAGCATTCCAACGCCAGAAAGTTTGGAGGACTTACTAGCTTGGCTAGATCAACGTTTGTCAGAGCAGGATTATAGCGGGATTGCTATGAGCGTTCCAGGCGCGGTCAATCAAGAGACAGGTGTGATTGATGGCTTCAGTGCAGTACCCTACATTCACGGATTTTCTTGGTATGAGGCGCTTAGCTCTTATCAGATTCCTGTCCATCTGGAAAATGATGCCAACTGCGTTGGACTCAGTGAATTACTGGCTCATCCAGAACTTGAAAATGCAGCCTGTGTCGTGATTGGGACAGGGATTGGCGGAGCCATGATTATCAATGGTAGACTTCATCGAGGTCGCCACGGTCTGGGTGGAGAATTTGGCTACATGACCACCCTTGCCCCTGCTGAAAAGCTCAACAACTGGTCGCAACTAGCGTCAACTGGGAATATGGTACGCTACGTGATTGAAAAATCTGGTCAGACTGATTGGGACGGTCGCAAGATTTACCAAGAGGCCGAAGCAGGAAATACCCTTTGTCAAGAAGCTATCGAGCGCATGAATCGTAATATGGCGCAAGGCTTGCTCAATATCCAATATCTTATTGATCCAGATGTCATCAGCCTGGGAGGCTCTATCAGTCAAAATCCAGATTTTATTCAAGGTGTCAAGAAGGCTGTTGATTATTTTGTCGATACCTACGAAGAATACACAGTCGCACCTGTTATCCAGGCCTGCACCTATCACGCAGATGCCAATCTCTACGGTGCCCTTGTCAACTGGCTACAGGAGGAAAACCAATGGTAAGATTTACAGGAATTAGTGACAAACAAGCGCAAGCTATTGAAGTATTAAAAAAACACATTTTTCTACCAGATGTAGAGGTAGCTGTCGCTCAGTCTGACCAAGCCTCTATCTCTATCAAGGGTGAGGGTGGCCACTATCAACTAACTTACCGCAAACCCCACCAACTTTATCGTGCCTTGTCCCTGTTGGCAACATCCCTAGCAGAAGGTGACAAGGTAGAGATTGAGGAACAAGCAGCTTATGAAGATTTGGCTTATATGGCAGACTGTTCTCGAAATGCGGTGCTGAATGTGGCTTCTGCCAAGCAGATGATTGAGGTCTTGGCTCTCATGGGCTACTCAACCTTTGAGCTTTACATGGAAGACACCTACCAGATTGAGGGGCAGCCTTATTTTGGCTATTTCCGTGGAGCCTACTCGGCTGAGGAGTTGCAGGAGATCGAAGCCTATGCCCAGCAGTTTGACATGACCTTTGTGCCATGTATCCAGACCTTGGCTCACTTGTCAGCCTTTGTCAAATGGGGTGTCAAAGAAGTCCAGGAGCTCCGTGATGTGGAGGATATTCTTCTTATCGGCGAAGAAAAGGTTTATGACCTGATTGATGGCATGTTTGCTACCCTATCTAAACTGAAGACTCGCAAGGTCAATATTGGGATGGACGAAGCCCACTTGGTTGGTTTGGGACGCTACTTGATTCTGAACGGTGTTGTGGATCGTAGTCTCCTTATGTGCCAACACTTGGAGCGCGTGCTGGATATTGCTGACAAATATGGTTTCCACTGCCAGATGTGGAGCGATATGTTCTTTAAACTTATGTCAGCAGATGGGCAGTACGACCGTGATGTGGAAATTCCAGAGGAAACGCGTGTCTACCTAGACCGTCTCAAAGATCGTGTGACCTTAGTTTACTGGGACTATTATCAGGATAGCGAGGAAAAATACAACCGCAATTTCCGCAATCATCATAAGATTAGTCATGATCTTGCCTTTGCAGGGGGAGCTTGGAAGTGGATTGGTTTCACACCCAACAACCATTTCAGCCGTCTCATTGCTCTTGAAGCCAATAAAGCCTGTCGCGCCAATGATATCAAAGAAGTCATCGTGACGGGTTGGGGGGACAATGGTGGGGAAACTGCCCAATTCGCTGTCCTACCAAGCTTGCAAATCTGGGCAGAACTCAGCTACCGCAATGACCTAGACCGTTTGTCTGCTCACTTCAAGACCAATACAGGTCTTTCGGTTGAAGATTTTATGCAGATTGACCTAGCCAACCTCTTGCCAGATTTGCCGGACAATCTCAGTGGCATCAACCCTAACCGCTATGTCTTTTATCAGGATATTCTCTGTCCGATTCTTGACCGACACATGACACCTGAACAAGACAAGCCCCACTTCGCTCAGGCAGCTGAGACGCTTGCTAACATTAAAGAAAAAGCTGGCAACTATGCCTACCTCTTTGAAACTCAGGCCCAGTTGAACCAGATTTTAAGTAGCAAAGTGGATGTGGGACGACGCATTCGTCAAGCCTATCAAGCGGATGATAAGGAAAGTCTGCAAGAAATTGCCAGACAAGAATTACCAGAACTCAGAAGCCGAATTGAAGACTTCCATGCCCTCTTTAGCCATCAATGGTTGAAGGAAAACAAGGTCTTTGGCTTGGATACAGTTGACATCCGTATGGGAGGACTCTTGCAACGCATTAAACGAGCAGAAAGCCGCATCGAGGCTTATCTGGCAGGTCAGCTGGACAGTATCGACGAGTTAGAAGTGGAAATTCTGCCATTTACTGACTTTTACGCAGACAAGGACTTCGCAGCCACAACAGCCAACCAGTGGCATACCATTGCGACAGCTTCAACCATCTACACGACATAAGAAACAAGAACACCGTGCCTTGGGCAGAGTGTTTCTCGTGAAACATTCCTTTCTTAAAAAAGTACTCCACATAAAATAATTTGTGGAGTTTTTTCTATAATTAGTAGTTTAACCTAACCTTCAAATAGGAGTATACTAATAATGTAATCGTTATCAAAAATCTAAAAAGGAATTTTTAGATGGATATCAAAATAAAAAAGGGAGGAAATTATGAATAAGTTTTCAAAAACCTTGAGAGACAACTGGATCTTTCTCTTGATGGTTTTACCAGGGGCACTCTGGTTGATTCTATTCTTCTACATTCCAGTATTTGGGAACGTGGTTGCCTTTAAAGACTACCACATGACCAGTAATGGTTTTATAGATAGTATCGTGAATAGTAAATGGGTCGGACTCGATAATTTCAGATTCTTGTTTAGTTCAAAAGACGCCTTTATTATCACACGAAATACTGTCCTCTACAATCTCGGCTTTATCTTCATTGGCTTGATTGTATCAGTAGGGATTGCCATCATCCTCAGTGAACTCCGTTCTAAGAGAATGGTTAAGATTTTCCAAACTTCTATGTTGTTCCCTTACTTCTTGTCTTGGGTTATCATCAGTTTCTTTACAGATGCCTTCCTAAACATTGATAAAGGGGTATTCAACCATTTCCTAGAATCTATTGGGATGAAGGAAATCAATTTCTACGCTGACTTGGGTATCTGGCCTTATCTCCTACTTTTCCTTGGTATTTGGAAAGGCTTTGGATATAGCAGTGTCATGTACTATGCGACAATCATGGGAATTGATCCAACCTACTACGAAGCAGCAACAGTGGACGGGGCTAGCAAATGGCAACGAATTCGCAATGTAACTATTCCGCAGTTGACACCATTGGTAACTGTATTGACCATCCTTGCAGTCGGAAATATCTTCCGTGCAGACTTCGGTCTCTTCTACCAAATCCCCCACAATGCTGGTCAGCTTTATAACGTAACCAACGTCTTGGACGTATATGTTTATAATGGTTTGACTCAGACAGCAGATATCGGGATGGCTTCAGCAGCAGGTCTCTACCAATCAGTTGTCGGCTTGATTCTGGTTATCCTATCAAACTTACTTGCAAGACGAGTTGATCCAAACTCAGCCTTGTTCTAGAAAGGAGGAGAATATGGCAGAAAAGAAAATTAAAAAAGAAAAAATTGATAATGTCGGCATTCACTCCTTCAGTAAGAAAGCAGATATCTTCTTTAGTACCATTTCTGGTTTGGTTGCCCTCTCTTGTATCCTACCTTTTGTATTCGTTATCGTTATTTCGGTAACAGATGAAAAGAGTATCCTCCAAAATGGATATAGCTTCTTCCCATCCCAATTTGGATTAGACGGTTTTGAATTTTTGGCACAGTTTAAGGATAAAATCCTCCAAGCCCTCTTCATCTCAGTCTTTGTAACAGTGGTGGGGACTATCACAAACGTTTTTATCACAACAACCTATGCCTACGCTATCTCACGGACAACCTTTAAGTATCGCAGATTCTTTACAATCTTTGCCCTTCTTAGTATGTTGTTCAATGCTGGTTTGGTACCGGGCTATATCGTGGTAACTCGTTTACTTCAACTTGGTGATACAGTTTGGGCCTTGATTGTTCCAATGCTTCTCTCACCATTTAACATCATCTTGATGCGTTCCTTCTTCAAGAAGACCATTCCAGAAGCTATTCTAGAATCCGCTCGTATCGATGGTGCTAGTGAGGCCCGGATCTTCTTCCAAATCTGTTTGCCATTGTCACTACCAGGTATCGCAACCATCACGCTCTTGACAGCTCTTGGTTTCTGGAATGACTGGTTCAACGCCCTTCTTTACATCAAGAGTGACAACTTGTATCCATTGCAATATTTGCTCATGCAAATCCAACAAAATATGGACTACATCGCCAAAGCAGTCGGCCTATCTGGTCAACTGGGAGTTGCTCTACCGAAAGAAACAGGACGTATGGCCATGGTTGTGGTGGCAACCCTCCCAATCGCGATTTTGTATCCATTCTTCCAACGCTACTTTGTAAAAGGTTTGACTATCGGTGGCGTGAAAGAATAGTGCTTGTTGAGAAAAATCATTTCTCATTTCCAAACTTCCCTTGCGTGAAGTTAAGATCATTACATTGTTTATAAGTTTAAAAATAAAAAAAAGGAGTTTTTGTCATGAAAAACTGGAAAAAATATGCTTTTGCATCTGCTAGCGTAGTCGCTTTGGCTGCTGGTCTCGCTGCTTGTGGAAACCTTTCAGGTAACAGTAAAAAAGCTGCTGACTCAGCTTCAGGTGAAAAAACTGTTATCAAAATGTACCAAATCGGTGACAAACCAGATAACTTGGATGAATTGCTAGAAAATGCTAACAAAATCATCGGTGAAAAAGTTGGTGCTAAATTGGATATCCAATATCTTGGATGGGGTGACTATGATAAGAAAATGTCAGTTATCACATCATCTGGTGAAAACTACGATATCGCCTTTGCATCTAACTATGTTGTAAATGCTCAAAAAGGTGCCTATGCTGACTTGACTGACTTGTATAAGAAAGAAGGGGCAGAGCTTTATAAAGCACTTGACCCAGCTTACATCAAAGGTAACAGCATTAACGGTAAAATTTACGCAGTTCCAGTTGCAGCCAACGTTGCATCATCTCAAAACTTCGCTTTCAACGGAACTCTTCTTGCTAAATACGGTATCGATATTTCAGGTGTCACTTCATATGAAACACTTGAACCAGTCTTGAAACAAATCAAAGAAAAAGCTCCAGATGTAGTGCCATTTGCGGTTACTAAGAACTTCATCCCATCTGATAACTTTGACTACCCAGTTCCAAATGGACTTCCATTCGTTATCGACCTTGAAGGGGACACTACTAAGATCGTAAACCGTTACGAAGTGCCTCGCTTTAAAGAACACTTGAAGACTCTCCACAAATTCTATGAAGCTGGATACATTCCAAAAGACGTAGCAACAAGCGATACTTCATTTGACCTTCAACAAGATACTTGGTTCGTTCGTGAAGAAACAGTAGGACCAGCTGACTACGGTAACAGCTTACTTTCACGTGTTGCGAACAAAGATATCCAAATCAAACCAATCACTAACTTCATCAAGAAAAACCAAACAACACAAGTTGCTAACTTTGTAATCTCAAACAACTCTAAGAACAAAGAAAAATCAATGGAAGTGTTGAACCTCTTGAACACTAACCCAGAACTCTTGAATGGTCTTGTTTATGGTCCAGAAGGCAAGAACTGGGAAAAAATTGAAGGTAAAGAAAACCGTGTTAAAGTCCTTGATGGCTACAAAGGAAACACTCACATGGGTGGATGGAACACTGGTAACAACTGGATCCTTTACATCAACGAAAACGTTACAGACCAACAAATTGCAGATTCTAAGAAACAATTGGCAGAAGCTAAAGAATCTCCAGCACTTGGATTCATCTTTAACACTGACAATGTGAAATCTGAAATCTCAGCAATCTCTAACACAATGCAACAATTCGATACAGCTATCAACACTGGTACTGTAGACCCAGACAAAGCTATTCCAGAATTGATGGAAAAATTGAAATCTGAAGGTGCTTACGATAAAGTATTGAACGAAATGCAAAAACAATACGATGAATTCTTGAAAAACAAAAAATCATAAGATCAATTGATTTCGTGTATTCATTCCTAATTCCTAAAAATTAAATCACTGTTTTCCTCAGGCTTATCTGGGGGAGGCAGTGATTTTTTGAAACGAGAGCATAGATATCTGTGTTTTCTTATCGCTGTTTAACCATTCAGGAAATCTCAAATACCATTTAGGATTTGGAGTAAGGATTTAGGAAAATATAGCTTATATTAGAGATGTCTCGAGTTTACAAAGGAGAGTTCATATGAAGAAGTATCAACTTCTATTCAAAATTAGTGCAGTTTTCTCTTACCTATTTTTCGTATTTGGTCTTTCTCAGCTGACGCTTATTGTTCAAAATTATTGGCAATTTTCTTCCCAGATTGGCAATTTCGTCTGGATTCAAAATCTCTTGAGTTTGCTATTTAGCGGAGTCATGATTTGGATTCTGGTTAAGACAGGCCATGGCTATCTCTTTCGCATTCCAAGAAAAAAATGGCTTTGGTATTCGATTTTGACAGTATTAGTGGTAGTGCTCCAGATCTCTTTTAACGTTCAGACAGCTAAACATGTTCAGTCAACTGCTGAAGGTTGGGCTGTATTGATCGGTTATAGTGGGACCAACTTTGCTGAGCTAGGTATCTATATAACTTTGTTCTTCCTGACTCCACTTATGGAAGAGCTAATCTATAGAGGATTACTGCAACACGCCTTTTTTAAGCATTCGAGATTTGGCCTTGATTTGCTTCTTCCGTCAATTTTATTTGCTCTTCCTCATTTTTCAAGCCTGCCTAGTTTGTTAGATATCTTCGTCTTTGCAACATCTGGCATCATCTTTGCTAGTTTGACCCGCTATACCAAGAGCATTTATCCATCCTATGCGGTGCATGTGATTAATAATATTTTCGCAACATTACCATTTTTGCTGACTTTTTTACAGAGGGTGTTTGGGTAAATACTGGCGCGAGAGTTAGGAATGACAGCTTTTCAACTTAAGGAGGTAAATGAGTATGACACCATTAAAATGGTTTGCTGGAGGAAGCGAAAGACGTTGTGAAGCCATGATTATCATAGATTATCTATTGGAAGATATAAAGGATACGCCTCAACTGACTCCTTTGAAAAATCAGTTAGTGAGTTATCAAAGAAGATTGAAGGACGATGGGACTTCTACTCCATTTATTTTGAGTCAAATGAACGTTGACCTTGCGCGCGTATTGATTGATAACAAGCTAAGTTTGTCAGAAAGTCAAGCTAGGCAAATCAAAAAATTGAGAGAATTATCTGCGATTCGCTATGGTTACTGATGAAGTGCAGGGATAAGCACTTTTCTACAATTTCCAGTCAAATAAATTGCATTCGCTTTCTCAAGCAGGTATACTAGTATAGTTAGATGAAAAATTCTGAAAATTTAAGAATAGAAAAGAGAACAAATCTTATGGCAAAAGATATTCGTGTCTTACTTTACTACCTTTACACTCCAATTGAAAATGCAGAGCAATTTGCTGCAGACCACTTGGCTTTCTGTAAATCAATCGGCCTTAAAGGTCGTATCCTAGTCGCTGACGAGGGAATTAACGGAACAGTTTCAGGGGATTATGAAACAACTCAAAAATACATGGACTACGTTCACAGCCTCCCAGGCATGGAAGACCTCTGGTTCAAGATTGACGAAGAAAATGAACAAGCCTTCAAGAAGATGTTTGTTCGCTATAAGAAAGAGATTGTCCACCTTGGTTTGGAAGACAACGACTTTGACAACGACATCAACCCACTTGAAACAACAGGTGCTTACTTGTCTCCAAAAGAGTTCAAAGAAGCCCTTCTTGACGAAGATACAGTTGTCCTTGACACTCGTAACGATTACGAGTACGATCTAGGACATTTCCGTGGGGCTATTCGCCCAGATATCCGCAACTTCCGTGAGTTGCCACAATGGGTCCGTGATAACAAGGAAAAATTCATGGACAAGCGTGTCGTGGTTTACTGTACAGGTGGGGTTCGCTGTGAGAAATTCTCAGGCTGGATGGTCCGTGAAGGCTACAAAGATGTCGGCCAATTGCACGGAGGAATCGCAACTTACGGTAAAGACCCAGAAGTCCAAGGTGAGCTTTGGGATGGGAAAATGTACGTCTTTGACGAGCGTATCGCAGTCGATGTCAACCATGTCAACCCAACCATCGTAGGGAAAGACTGGTTTGATGGAACACCATGTGAACGTTATGTAAACTGTGGAAATCCATTCTGTAACCGTCGTATCTTGACATCAGAAGAAAATGAAGACAAGTACCTTCGTGGATGCTCACACGAGTGCCGTGTTCACCCACGTAACCGCTATGTTTCAGAAAATGAATTGACACAAGCTGAAGTTGTCGAGCGCCTAGCCGCTATCGGTGAAAGCTTGGATCAAGCAGCTACTGTATAAGATTGAACAGTCCTTAGGGGCTGTTTTTCTATGCTTTTTACTAAAAAATCTAAAGTTTGTTTCTGTATCTTTCAGGAAAATAAGGTATACTATATGTAAACGATTTCAAAGGAGTCCAGTTATGACGAAAACATTTTTTATTCCAAATAAACAGAGCATTTTAGGAGAACAAGAGATTTTGACTGCCAAGTCGATCTTGGCCTTGCTAGATGGTTTGGAGTCACATAGCTATGATGCAGTCTATCTCCGTCAACCTCTTAGCCGTCTTGAGTATATCGAGTGTGCGATAGTGGGACAATCACAATTTCTCTTTAAAGTTAGCTATGCTGATGATCACAAGGCTTACCGTATTGATCTTCCTGACCTACTAACGAAGACAGACTGGGAAATCATCAAGTCATTTTTAGATGCCCTGCTTGCTTATACAGGAACTGAGATTGAAGGACTAGATGGTTTTGATTTTGAAGCTTATTTCCAAGCAAGTATTCAAGCCTATCTAGCAGACACTGCAGCTCGTTTTACGATTTGTCAAGGAATCTTTAATCCTGTTTTCTTTAGTCATGAGGACTTGAAAAGCTTTTTAGAGGCAGATGGTTTGGCACAGTTTGAAGCACGTGTACGTGCAGTTCAAGAGACAGATGCTTACTTTGCAAGAGTTTCCTTCTATCAGGATGGAGAAGGACAAGTTCACGGTGTTTACCATCTGGCTCAAGGAGTCAAGACTGTTTTACCGAGAGAACCATTTGTTCCTGCTTCCTATATTGAGCAATTGCTGGATAAGGAAGTTCAGTGGGAGATTGACTTGGTTCAAATTACAGGAGACGGCTCTAAACCAGAAGACTATGAAGCCATTGCCCGCTTGGACTATGCAAAATTCCTAGAGTCATTACCATCAGCATCTTACCACCAATTAGATGCCAATCAATTAGAAGTGCAACCAATCTTAGACAAAGATTTTAAAGCATTAGCACAAGAAGAGTAAAGCAGGTCAAGTGACTTGCTTTTTTGACATAGAAAAATCCTGCCATGGATGACAGGATTGAAGTTTAAAGAAAGGCCAAGATACGAAGGTAATCCCCAATCAGTGCTACCTCAGCTACAAAGAAGAGGAGGATAATGACTCCGTTCACAAGGACAGACAAGAATAACTGATAGAAGGAGTCGGTTTCACTTGCTTGACTTGGCCTTGTAATGATATGGAGACTGGCAAGCAGAATGATTCCAACACTAATCACACACAAGAGGGCTGTGAATCGCAGGCTATCAAAGAAGGCAAAGAAACTAGCAATGGCAGTGAGGAAGATTGGAATTGCCAAGAGTTGACTATATTGTTGGAGAACCTTTTCTAGCGTCCAGTCTTTTTCCTGGTGGATAAATCGTCTCACGACGAAACCACCCAAGAGGAATGAAAAGAAGAAGAGTGTTGTTGCTACTAGGATAGAGATAATCGAAAAGAGATTTAATGAAGCAAATTGTTCAGGGAAGTGATTATGCATAGTTGCTATATGTCCATAGTAAGCATGTTTGATGTGGTAGATACTAAAGAAAAAGGAAGATGCAGAAAACAGAATGAGCAAGAGGAAGGCTGTGTAACTGTGTGTGCTACTTGTTTCAAGACTGCTTGTAGGAGATTTGAGAGCCTCCACTAGCCAAGACCAAAAATCAAGCGCTTGCTCTTTCCATCTATCCGTAGATTTTGGAGCTTGGTCGGGGATATAGGGACTTTCTAAGGATTGACTGATAAGAAGGGGCTCTTTCGTGGTTGGTTTTTGCTGAGGAAGTGCTTCTTGACTCTCTTCAGCTATAGTGACTTTTTCTGTTTCTTTAGAAAGGTCTGACTCTTCTTCAGTAGAATCTAATGCTTTCTTTTCTTCTATTTCTGTTCTCGCTTCACTGTCTTCAGGAGCTTCAATTTTCTCTTCTTGCTGGCTTTCCAGTTCGACCTCAGCTTGAGAGACTTCCTCCTCTACTTGAGTATTTTTTTCAATTGGCGTATCGAGATTAGCTATCGTTTCTTCAGCCTTGTCTGCAACCTCTTGAGCTTGCTCTTCAGGTTTGTTCTTGCTTGTTGTTTTTACAAAATCATTACTTTCAAACCATTCTTGTTTCATGGTAGAACCTCCTTTTTAGTTAGATAAATATGCTTCCATAGTAGCGAATGTAAGCGTTTTTGTCAACGATTTCTAGAAGAAGACTCGTGTTCCTCTGCTTTGAGTAGATAGATATATTGGTCTGCCCTTGCTATGAGTTGATCTTTCACATCAGCTTTTTCTGTTTTATAAGGATTGCTTAAATGTTCATCTCTGTTTTCTTTATTGTTAAATGAACGTCTTCCTTCTCTCACAAAATGAAGAATAGAACCATGTTTTGTTGAAAGATCTAAGTTGATTCTTTGTTTTTCTTCTTCGGAAAGTAGCAGTTGTAGGTCTGTTTTCGCCACCAATTCCACCTTACCGTGTACTTGGATATTTTCAGCGTGGAAGTGATGTTCTGTTGACTCTAGCTGACTATCTGTAAGGTCTGTATCAAAGATATTAATGATATTAGGGGTTGTGAGTTTACTGTTTTTGATACGACTTCCTTCAATTCGGAGGAGATAGCCATTATTGGTATTGAGGGTCGCATTTTCAAGGCTGGCATTGGTGATACTGGTTTGACCGCGATTTGCTGAGATGTTGATTCCTTTTAGAGTTCTCCCTTTTGGCAATTGGAGAATAACTTCTTCAAAACGACGAGAGTAGTTGCTTGCGAT
Source organism: Streptococcus pseudopneumoniae (assembly GCF_001072665.1). GTDB lineage: Bacteria > Bacillota > Bacilli > Lactobacillales > Streptococcaceae > Streptococcus > Streptococcus pseudopneumoniae_S. The sequence goes on from NZ_JVJI01000016.1 coordinate 99,406, forward strand.
ATGGAGAATCCCGCCAATTCCAGAAGAGAGAAATGGAGTTTCAGACAGTTTCTTATCAGTGAGGCTCAGAGTTTTATCGTTTTGATTTGTGATAAGATCATGGTTAGCAGAAAGAGATGGATGATAAGAAATGTGGATTTGATCATCCAAAGAGTCTGTGATGGTCAGCGCGTGTTGGTGGAGAGTAATCTCTAGGTTTTCGACTTCCTTGCCAAATGTCAGCTCTTCCATCCGACTATCATAGACAGGCTCCTTGGACATGGCAAGTAGGCTCTTGATCCCGTCAGATTGGATACCTACAAAGAGCAGGATAAATCCGATAATAGTAGTCATCACACCAAAAATGAGAAATCCTCTTGTCCATTTATGCATGATGATCACCTCTCTTTCCTTTTTTAAGAACAAATTGCACCAGGCGAACAATGAGTAGACCGAAGAAACGAGCTACATAGGAAATACCTAGTAAGACTAGTGAAGAAGCACCGATAGCCAGTAAACCAGAACCGAAAATCAAGATAAAGGCTGATTTAGCTTGGGCTAAGACAGTAAAACTTTCAACTAAAAATAGGAATCCGCCGATGATACCTAGTATAGAAACCGCAAAGAAAGCCAGAATGACAGTCAAAGCAGCCACAAGGATTCCGAACAGAGCCACGAGGATGGCGATTCCCAGAGGAATGCCGATGGGTGCTGCAAGGAGAGCTAACAAGGCGATATGCAAAATTTGTCTGTTATTCTTTTGAGCGGGTGCTTCATTGATTTTTTTATTGAGAAGATTGGAGAGAACTTCGTGGGCCGCTTCTTTGGGAGTTCCCAAGCTAGCGATGAGTTCTTCTTCTCCTTCGACTCCAGCATCGTCAAAGAGTTCCCTGAAATAGTCCATGGCTTCAATTTGGTCAGCCTGAGGCAGTTTTTTGAGATAGAGTTCTAGCTGAGTCAGGTATTCAGTTCTTGTCATGGCGGATACTCCCTTCTATGATGCCATTGATGGTGTCTGTATAAAGTGCCCATTCATCTTTTAGGGTCACGAGCTGTTCTATACCACCATTTGTCAAGGAGTAGTATTTGCGCATGCGACCTTGGAACTCTCTAGAATAGGTTGTCAGAAAGCTATTGCCCTCCAATTTTTTGAGAATGGGATAGAGTGTAGATTCTTTGATATTAGCGATCAGCTTAATGGTTTGGCTAATCTCATAACCATAAGAATCATCCTGCTCCAGTACAGCCAAGATGAGAAATTCAATCAAGGCAGAGGATGTTGGAAAGTACATGGGGAACCTCCTTTTCTAATGTGTAAGATTTTTATATATAATTTTTCTACACATACATTGTACATCTAAATGAAAGCCCTGTCAAGAGAAATGTGTAAAATTTTTATATATAAAAAACTTCTAGGCAAAACTAGAAGTTTAGAGGATTTTATCAGCTCTGTCCACTGTAAAGAGGGCCGCAGTCATGATGATATCGACGAGTAAGAGGGCAGCTACAGCTGGCACCCAAGAGTGGAAAAGGTCAAAACTGTAACCAAAGAGGGTTGGCCCAAAGGCTGCTAGGATATAGCCTCCTGTTTGAGACAAACCAGACAATTGGGCAGTCTTTTCAGGGGCGCTTGTCTTGAGTGAAAAGTTGACCATGAGATAAGGGAAGAGGGCGCTGGTTGCGGTTCCGATGAGGAGATGGCTGGCAAGCCAGTAAAAGAAATTACCGATTGGGAAAAAGAGCATGGAAATGCCGACAACACCAGCTAGTGAAACCAGAGTGAGCATGAGCTGACGGTTGCGAGTTGACAAGCTGGTTGTCAGGCTTGGGATGGTCATTGAAAAAGGAATGCTAATCAGAGAGAAGATAGAAGTGAGCAAGCCAGCTTCGTGACTGGATAGGCCTGCATGGATAGCCATGGTAGGTAGCCAGGTCATAGCGGTGTAAAAGAGCAAGGATTGAAAACCAGCAAAGACAATCACTGCCCAGACCTGTTTATTACGCATGACCTTTGCTTTGCTTTTTTGTTTGGTTTGCGGAGCCAGTTTGTGATTATAGCGGTGATTTGGGAGCCATACTAAAAAAGTTGCTAGACAGAGCAGGGTGAGGAGGATGATAAGTCCTTTCCAAGAACTGGCTTGTGTAATAGGCACAGCCAGATAGGAGGCCAGAGCCGTTGCAATCCCCATAGAGGTTACATATAAGGTGGTCAGAAAACCAATTTTCTTTGGTTGATTGGCTTGGATAAGACTAGGAAGCAGAACATTGATGACTGCGATGCTTGCCCCAACCATCAAGGTTCCTAGATAGAGCAGGGGCAGATTGATTAGTCGAATGAGAGAACCGATAGTCAAGAAGAAGAGGCTGTAGGTGAAGAGATGCTCCAAGCCAATTTTCTGAGCCAGTCGGGTAGAAAATAGCGAGAAGAGAGTAAACATGAGGAGGGGAAGGCTGGTCAAGACACCAAGCGAACTAACTTCTACTCCCAGCCCTTGCGAAATATCTCCCAAAATAATGGGTAAAACAGTAAAAGGAGTCCGCAAGGAAACACCAATTAGTATAATACCTGGAACAAAAAAGAGTGATTGCTTTTTCATATATTACCTCTCCTAGCTGATTTTAATAACAGCTTATTTTAAGGCTTTTTCCCTATAATGTCAAGTAAGGTTTCTGGCTTTCAAGATAAAAATGGGAAAGTCTTGAAAATTATGATAAAATAGTGGAAGGAAATCTATATATTGGAGAAAAACTGTGTCTGAAAAGCAAAAAATCAGCGTATTGATGTCGGTCTATATCAAGGAAAATCCGACATTTTTAAAGGATGCTATTGAGAGTGTTCAAAATCAGACCCTGAAACCGAGCGAGTTAGTTCTGGTTGAGGATGGGCCTTTGACACCTGAGCTCTATCAGGTATTAGACCAGGTGGAAGCCCAGTCTGAAATTCCAGTGAAACGCTGCCCTCTTGAGCAGAATCAAGGTTTGGGTCTGGCTCTTCGACAGGGTGTTTTGCAGTGTCAGTACGACATCATCGCTCGTATGGATACGGATGATATAGCTGTTCCAGACCGTTTTGAGAAACAGGTTCAGCTAATGGAGAAGGAGAAGCTCGACCTATTAGGTGGACATATTGCAGAGTTTATTGACAATCCTGATGAGATTGTTTCTTACCGTCGTGTTCCAACCCAGCATGCAGATATTGTAGCTTATCAAAGGATGAGAAGTGCCTTTAACCACATGACTGTCATGTTCAAGAAGGACATGGTTCTCAAGGCAGGCAACTATGAGGATGGCCTTTATATGGAGGATGACCTCCTCTGGCTCAATATGATTGCTGCAGGAGCTAAGACTGGAAATCTGGATCAAATCTTGTGTAAGGTTCGTGTTGGAGCAGGAATGTTTGAGCGTCGTGGGGGACTGCGTTATCTCAAACTCTATCGTCAAGCTCGTCAGCGCATGCTGAAGCGAGGACAAATTTCTTACATGGAATATGCCAAGAGTGTTGCCATTCAGATGGTTGTTGCCCTTTGTCCCGGATTTGTCCGACAGTTTATTTTTATGAAACTGTTACGAAAAAGCAAGTAAAAGATTGTAGCAAATCGTAAACTTTAGAAAAAGTGTTATAATAACAATATAATGCTCTTCGAAAATCAAATTCAAACCGCGTCAACGTCGCCTTGCCGTACTCAAGTACAGCCTGCG
>NZ_JVJI01000017.1:0-20622 GCF_001072665.1 Streptococcus pseudopneumoniae
AAACTAGGAAGCTAGCCACAAGCTGTACTTGAGTACGGTAAGGCGACGCTGACGTGGTTTGAAGAGATTTTCGAAGAGTATAAGATTATTTAACTGTTGCTGTGCTTGTAATCAATTCAACAGCTTTTTTAATTGTGATGTCGTGTTTCAACATATCAGCTGAAAGCAAGCTTTGTACTTGAGCAACTTCCATGTTGTAGTCTGCTGCCAATTGCTCAACTTCTTTTTGGATTTCTTCTTCTGAAGCATCAAATCCTTCAGCTTTGGCAACTGCTTCGATAACAAGGTTAGTCTTAGTACGTGACTCAGCTTCTCCCTCGTATTGTTTGTGAAGATCTTCTTGAGTAGTTCCAGTGATTTGGAAGTACATGTCAGGGTTGATACCTTGACGTTGCAAGTTTCCAAGGAATTCATTAACTGAACGGTGAACTTCTTCGTGGATCATTTCTTCTGGAAGTTCTACGATTTCAGCGTTTTCTACAGCTTTATCGATTGCTGCTCCTTCAACTGCATCTTTGTATGCTTCTTCTTTAGCAGCAGCCAATTCTTTGCGGTATTTTTCTTTCAATTCAGCAAGTGTTTCAACTTCTTCATCGATGTCTTTTGCAAGCTCATCGTCAAGAGCTGGAACTTCTTTAGCTTTTACTTCGTGGATAGTTGTCACGAATTTAGCTTCTTTACCTGCAAGATCTTCTGCTTGGTAGTCTTCTGGGAATGTTACGATAACATCAACAGTTTCGCCAGCTGAGTGACCTACCAATTGGTCTTCGAAACCAGGGATGAATTGACCTGAACCAAGTCCAAGTGAGAAGTTTTCACCTTTTCCGCCGTCAAATTCAACACCATCGATAGAACCAACAAAGTCGATGACAACAGTGTCGCCGTTTTCAGCAGCAGCTTCCTTGATAACCAATTCAGCCAAGTTGTTGCGTTCGCGTTCGATACGTTCTTCAACGTCAGCATCAGTTACTTCTTTTTCTACATCAACTGATACTTCAAGGTTTTTGTAGTCACCCAATTTTACTTCAGGTTTTGTAACAACTTCAGCAGTGATAACCCAGTCTTGACCTTTTTCCATTGAAGTTACGTCAATTTTTGGTTGAGCAACGACTTCAAGACCAGCTTCTTTTACAGCTGCTTCATAAGCATTTGGCAAAAGAGCGTTCATAACGTCTTGGTAAAGTGACTCTTCACCAAATTTTTTGTCGAAGATAGGGCGTGGAAGGTGACCTTTACGGAAACCTGGAACATTAAGAGATTTCTTCACTGAGTTGAAGACACGGTCCAATTCTGGTTTGATTTGGTCTTGAGAGATAGTGAAAGTCAAGACACCACGGTTTGTTTCTTTGTTTTCAAATGATACAGACATTCTGTCATTTCTCCTTAAAATTTTTTAAATACAGTCTATTATAACATAAATGGGCGACTTTTTTCAAGTAACGAATGCTCTTTTCAATCACGCTAGAGGTACTTGCTTGCTTCTTTGATACTAAGGTCAGCCATTCTTTCCTTGTTTTTCTCAATGAAGCCTGCTACCCAAGTTGGATTGGTTTTGGAGTAGTCTCTTAGAGCCCAGCCAATGACTTTATTGATAAAGAATTCTGTTTGGTTCAAATTATGAAGCAGAATCTTTTCCATTAATTGAACATTGGTCTTCTCTTTTCTTAACAACTGGTGGTCAATAGCGACACGTCTCAGCCAGATATTATCTGATAGGCTCCATTTTAAGATTATTTCTTCTAGTTCAGGGTGGTCATACACCAAACTCCCTACTACTCGATCTAGGATATCTACGGTATCCCACCAGGATTTTGTGACGACTAACCGCTCAAGCTTAGGTAAATCGTTCTCCGTTAGATAAGACTGCATTGCTTTCAAATAATTAGCAGCCACATATTGGTATTCTCTAGGCTCCTTTCTCCAGCAAGTATCTACAAAATTCCAGTCGATAATCTTTGTTTTTTTCGCTTTTGGAAAGTATTTTTTATAGAGTGCATTTCTTTCAGGAGCCGCAACGCCTAGGAAGAAAAATTGATGGCGCATATAGGCTTCCATGGGCCCTGCATTTTTTGAATCTCTTGCTGCTTCTAGCTCAACAAGTAAATCTGTTAGACTCATCTAAAACTCCTCATGCCCCACCAAGTGGTGCTGAAAGGCATAGACTGCAGCCTGGGTACGATCGCTGACTTCAAGTTTGGCTAGGATATTGGACACATGGGTCTTGACCGTCTTGAGAGAGATAAAAAGTTCATCTGCGATACGCTGATTTTCGTAGCCCTTGGCGATGAGTTGGAGAACATCTCGCTCACGCGCAGTCAGGTCCTCATGTAGTTCTATGTGATTGCGGTGGTATTCGACTTTTTTGCTGACCTCTTGCTCAATGGCCAACTCCCCAGCAGCCGCCTTACGGACAGCATGGAGCAGTTCGTCGGCACTAGAAGTCTTAAGCATATAGCCACGAGCACCTGCATCTAAGACGGGCATGATTTTTTCATTGTCCAAATAAGAGCTCACAATCAAAATCTTGGCTTCAGGCCATTCTTTGAGGATAGCCAAGGTCGCATCAATTCCATTTATCTCAGGCATAACGATATCCATGACAATGACATCTGGACGCAGTTTCAAGGCCAAGTCAATACCTTGAGACCCGTTTGCCGCCTCGCCCACAACTTCTACATCGTCTTGGAGGTCAAAGTAACTTTTCAAGCCCAATCGGACCATTTCATGGTCATCTACTAGTAAAATTTTCATCTCTACTCCTTTATGATTCCTTACCTAACAAGGGAATACGGATATCAACTGCCAGTCCTTGCTTGGGAGCTGTTAATAACTGAACCGTCCCTGCCATATCTTCGACCCGCTCCTTGATATTACGAAGTCCATAACTCAAGTCGTCTAAGCTCCCCAACTGGAAACCAATCCCATTATCCACCACCTTCAGCTGCAATTCAACATCCGTCTGATAGAGATAGACATCCAAACAAGAGGCCTGGGCATGGCGGAGGGTATTGCTGATCAACTCCTGCAAGATGCGGAAGATATGCTCCTCGATTTTCTTGGGCAATTTCGTCACATTTTGCTTGAAACTAACCTTGAGATCGCTCTTGTCCTCAAGCTCTTTTAGGAGAATTTGAATCCCTTCAATCAAGCTCTTCTGTTCCAATTCAACTGGTCGCAAATGCAAGAGCAAGACCCGCAAATCCTTCTGGGCTGTTTCAAGGATGGCTGTAACACTCTGCAACTGGATCTGCATCTTTTCTCTATCCAATTTCAAAGCCTGCTGACTGACGCCTGACAAAATCATGTGGGCCGCAAACAACTCCTGACTGACTGTATCGTGCAAATCCCTAGCAATCCGCTTTCTTTCCTTCTCAATGATTTCCTCTTCCTGAGCAAGACTGTGATTTTCTGCTTTTTGAAGAGCTTCTGTCAAAAGGTTAAGTTTACCTGACAAGGACTTGAAACTGGCATCCAAATCTGGATCTGCAAGCTGAACCACTTCTTGCCCTGCCAACAAACGCTTGAGATTAGTCTGCATTTTTCTTAGAGAAAGCTCTTCAACACCTCTCCAAAACAGGGCTAAGAGAAAGGTCATGGACATGCTGAATACCAACAACAAAAAGACAAATTTTTCTGTTTTTTCGACATCATGCAAGAAAATAGACCAGTCAAAGTCAAGGATTTCCAGCAAGCTGTGGGAGAAAAACAAGACAAATAATAAGGAGGTGAGAGCAATGATTACATAGGCTTGTTTTTTCATCCTCTGACCACCTCAACATCTCCAATCATAGTAGTCAAGAAAATCTTGACACTCTTATTACTCTTGAGATAGTCTCTTGTTTCTTGATGATAGTGTTCATTGCGGAGGGCTCGCTTGGGCTGATTGAAAAAAGTCAAATCACCATAGAGACAGTTAACGCTAAGACTGACTTCCACATCTACAGGTACAATGATTTTAGTTGTTCCTACCATCTTTCTGAGGATAATGACATTGTCATGATTGGTTAAGATGACCCTCTCCAGATGAATGGTATCCTTACCCATAAGGCGAAAGAGATTGATATCATCAAACTGGCAAGTCTGGTAGCTTGAAAAATGATGGAGATTGCCAAACCAACGATTTTTCTCCTTCTTAACCGTCACAACCTCTTCAAAAACCAAATTGGTCTGCTCTTTTTCCTGGTTCATCATCGGATAAAGAAGAAAGAGGCTGTATATGACCGCAACAAAAATAGCTAGAATCACAAAAGGATTGAGCATGACGATGAAAAAGAAGAGAATAGTTGCCACTACTAAAAGAAGATTATTGCCCTCCTTACCAGTGTAATAGCGAATCAAAAGCAAAAAGAGGAATAGAATCAGCAGAAAACGCGAAAAATGCTCTGAAACCATCAAAATCAGAGCTCCTGTCAACAGACAGGCTTCGATAAATAAAAAGATTTTAAATTTTCTCATAGGTTCATCCTCTCCCTTCTATTTTATCACAATTCAAAAAAGGCACCTCAGTCTAAAGATGGAAAAAAGGCGGTGGTTACGCCTTTTTCATCTGATCCTTTGCTTCTTTTATTTTTCCATAAATAAGATAGTCTACTTTTTGCAGATCTGCTATGGTGGCACAATTAAGGGCACACATGATGAGTCGTAAATCATCTTTCCAGCCTTGGACAATGCCAATCACTTCTTCAACTGAATAGGTTTCAACCAATTCCAGAACTGTTCGAGACAGCCCTACAGCCTTGGCGCCAAAGACCAGACACTTAATCATATCCAGCGGATTTCGAATCCCTCCGCTAACCAAAAGTTCAACCTTGTCTTTCCAGTCTTGGGCATTAAGAAGGGCCTGCATGGTAGACTGCCCCCATTGATTAAGGTAATCACGTCGGCCACTGCGACGGTTTTCTATATAGGCAAAACTGGTGCCACCACGACCTGACAGGTCAAAGGTTCGAACGCCCAATTCATAGGCTCTCTCGATGGTCTTGGCATCCATTCCAAAGCCCACTTCCTTGAGGACAATCGGAACAGAGATTTGCTTGCTATAGTCTGCCAGATGCGATTGCCAGCTTCTGAACTTCCTTTCTCCCTCAGGCATGAGCAATTCCTGCATGACATTGACATGCACTTGCAGGAGAAGAGGGGTCATCTCATCTATAGTCTGAAGACCTAACTCGACAGGCTTGTCTAATCCAATATTGGTTCCAAGAAGGAGATTTGGATGATCAGACTTGACAGAAAAAGAGTCATCTGCTGGATCTTTGAGGGCTGCGCTATAAGAACCCGTTACAAATAAAATACCACAGGCTTCCGCCACCTGAGCCAGCTTTTGATTGATTTCTTTACCTTTTTCACTCCCACCCGTCATGGCATTGATATAAAAAGGAAAATCCCACTTTCGTCCAGCAAACTCTGTCGACAGATCGATTTCATCCAGGTCGTAAAGAGGCAAGGAAGAATGAATCAACTCCACCTCATCAAAGCTGTTGTAGGAACTTTTCTGCTCAAGGGCATAGCGGATGTGCTCATCCTTACGATTTGTCGTCATGTCCCATCCTTTCTTGGTATAAGAGTTCAATCCCCAGATCGGCCCAACGGTTTTTTAGGGTTTCAGTTGATTGCTCATCAAAACTCAAGGCAATACCACAATCACCACCACCAGCGCCGCTACTCTTGGCAACAGCCTGCAAATCTTGACTGGCCTCTTTCAACTGTCTAAGCGAAGGCGTGTAAATATCTGCGCTCAAGCCTTCTAAAAGCTTGCTTGCCACTTCTACTTGCTCGATAATTTTTTCAACTTTCCCCTGCTTCAAGGCTTCTACCAAAGAAACCACCGTTTCTTTTGAGGAACTTAAAAATTTCTGATTGATATTTTGCTTGATTTGCTGAACCATGTGACTCGATACAGCCACTTCCTTGGTCCATCCCACTAGGAAATCACATTCTAATGCAGGTTGTACGTGTGAGATTGAAAAGCCCCAATCACGCTCTAAAACTGTCGCCAACTTTTCTTCTTTTAGCCAAGCAGCTACCTGCTGGCGGTCAAATGACTGGTATAGAACCAATTCCTCTACCACAATACAGGCAAGGTCTCCCATGGAGCCATTATCGCCTCGCTTGAGCAAGACCGCGCTAGCCAGCTTGAACAAGAGTTCCTGATCAACCGTAATATCATACAAAGCCAGCAGAGCCTTGACAACCAAGACAACGACGCTACCGCTAGAACCTAGACCAAACTTTTTCCCTTCTCGTTCCATTTTCCCTCGGATCTCTAGAAAAAAAGGTTTTAAAGTTTGACCTCGATAGGTCAGGAAATCTTCCACTAAAGCAATCGTTTCTTGAATCAAACTGTAGTCAGGATTTGGTGTCAAATCCACTGCGAAATCAAACATATCTGAGTAGATACGGTAACTATCAGAAAAAGCAATCTCCCCCTTCATATAGATGGGGATGGCCTTTATCAAGGCCAACTGCCCTGGCTCTAAAATAGCATATTCGCCTGCCCAATAGAGCTTTCCGCAAGTTTTAACAGCAATCATCTTGGCTCAAATCCTTTGTTTTTGACACAATTAAGCGATAACGTTGACTGAAGATTTCTGATAAATGCTCCAAGTCTTTCTCTTGACAGAGGACTTTGACATTGGGACCAGCATCCATAGTAAAGTAGCAGGCTTCCCCTTGCTCACGAAGCTGGCGAACAAAGTCCATGGCTTCATAAGAGGCGTCCGTCAGATAAGAAAAGGCTGGTGATGCTGTTTTGGTCGTAGCGTGCATAGCCAAGGCATTTTCCTCCGTTAATTCCCCAACCTTGGCAAAATCACTTTCCTTGAGGTAAACCAGCATATCCTGATAGTCCTTCTCAGACTGACGAACCCAGTCATCAAAAGTCGTCGAAGTTTCCACACAGAGTTTCATACCGTCACGACTGGAGATTGGTTTTTTCTTGTCCTCCAGCACCAACATAATCATAGCTAGTTTCAAGTCTGTCTCTACAGGGTAAATTTCCCCACTATCCTTATCCCAAGCGCCTAGTGGTCCATAAAAACTCCGAGAGGAAGATCCTGAGGCAAACTTAGCTTCCTTCGCTAACTGACTCCGAGTAAATCCAAGCTTGAAATAAGCATTACAAGCCTTGACCAGGGCGGACAAACCACTAGAACTTGATGACAAGCCCGCTGCGGTAGGCATATTGTTTTGAGTATCTATACGGACAAAGCCCTCACCTTCTGGACGGTAACGATCAATAATCTTACTCATCTTAGCATGCTCCGCCTCATTTTGTAACTGACCATTGATATAAAAGACATCAGCTGTCGCATCCGTCGGTAGAGATGACAGAGTCGTCTCTGTGTACATATTTTCCAAAGTCAGAGAGATACTGCTAGTAGCAGGCACCATCACTTTTTCTTTTTTCTTTCCCCAATATTTGATAATAGCAATATTTGCGTAGGAACGTACTGTTACAGGCTCTCGATCCATGTCTGAACAGCTCCTTTCTCTTCTAATCTTTCTGCTAGTTCTTGTACGTGTGTTAAATTATCTGCCAAGGCTATGATACAGCCTCCTAGTCCACCACCGCTCATCTTGGCACCCAGAGCACCATGGCTAAGAGCCGTTTCAACTAGAGAATCCGCCTCAGGGCTACTAACACCAATTTCTTTTAGATGTAAATGCGCTTGACTGAGGATTTGTCCCAGTCCTTCAGCATCTTTTTGTGAAATCGCTTCTTCTGCTTGCTGGGTTAATTCTCCCAGGGCATGCAAAAACGGCAGGGCATCCTTCCCCTTGCTTTGAACCACTTGGATGGCTTCACGAGTATGGCCATAAACGCCTGTATCAGCAATCACCAAATAGGCAGATAAATCCATCTCAAGCTCTGTAAATCCTACATTCTTAATAAAGCGAATAGGCTGGTCACTGAGACAGGTCTTGGCATCCAAACCACTCGGATTCATATGAGCAATCATCTCAGCCCGATTGACCAAGATTTCTAATACATCATGAGGCAGTTCTGCCTCATAGTAGTCAAAAACCGCACGAATAGCCGCTATGCTGATAGCAGCTGACGAACCCATTCCCCGCTTCTCAGGGATAGCCGAATCAATCTCACAACGAATGCAGGCTTCTTTGATATTCAAATACTCCAGAGAAGCATAAACTGCCATGGACAAGGTATCCTCCTCATAGAGGCGCCAAGGACTTTCTGCAGGAACTACCTTACAAGTCACCTCCACCTCCAAAAGAGGCAAGGAAATAGCAGGATAGCCGTAAACGACCGCATGCTCCCCTATTAAAATAATCTTACTATGTGCCTGACCGACACCAACCTTTTTTGTCATTTTTTCCTTTTGCTAGACGAAAAAGCCGTCTCATACTCAATGAAAATCAAAAAGCAAACTAGGAAACTAGCCGCAGGTTGCTCAAAACACTGTTTTGAGGTTGTAGATAAGACTGACGAAGTCAGTCACATATATACGGTAAGGCGACGCTGACGTGGTTTGAATTTGATTTTCGAAGAATATTATTTTTTCCTACAAGTATTTATTCTCTCCTATCTATTTTATTATATTTTCACAAAAAAAGCGATTGTTTCCTTCACAATCGCCTCTTTCATTATTGAACCCATTCGCCATTATAATTGACAGAATAGCCATCTACGGTCGTATTCACTGCCAAAGCACCTGAGTTGTAAGCATAGTACCATTTGCCATTGACCTGGAACCAGCCTATCTTCATATCTCCATTACTTGCATTTAGGTAGTACCAAGTTGAACCATCTTGATACCAACCAGTTGCCATAGCTCCTGATGAACGGAGATAGTACCACTTGTTACCAAGGTATTGCCAGCCCGTTTTCATATCACCATTTTCAGCATCTAAATAGTACCAAGTTGAGCCTTCTTGATACCAGCCAGTCGCCATAGCTCCTGATGAACGGAGATAGTACCACTTATTGCCAAGTTGTTTCCAACCAGTTTGCATGATACCAGTTTCTGGGTCTAGGTAATACCACGGAGCAGGTTTGCTTCTATCAATGCCAAAAGTAACATGGAAATCTTGAGTCCAACCCTTAGCAACTTCACCAATTGGTAGTGGATTGTAAGAATCATCGCCAGAAATTCCTAGCTTATTTAAATAATACCAATTGCCGTCTTCATAAGTCCAACCTGTCTTTACAGCATAATTATTATCAAAATAATAAGTTCTCTTTTCAGCAGATGGAGCATATTGTTCACCGTATACTTTTCCTGTATTTTCAGACGTTTTTGCCTCTAGTACTTGTTTATCTGTTTGTTCTAGCAAAGCACCATCTTGTCCAAAATAGTACCACTTCTCCTGAAGGCCAATTTCTAAGACTGGACGATTATTAAATAAATTATCACGATAACCTGTTCCATGAATTTCTACGTATTGCCATCCAACTACCATTTCTCCTTTATCACCAAAATAGTAAGTTTTACCGTCTATTTTATGCCAATAGATTGCTTTATGTTCATCTTTTACATAATATTTTCTATTATCCTTATCAACAAATTGGCCACCTGTGGTATCCGCAAATACAGTATTTGTAGCTAGCAAACCAAAGAAAAATGTTGCTAGTGCGACTTGCATCATTTTTTTCAAAAGCTTCATTTGTATCTCCTCCAAGATTAAATCCACTCACCAGATGAAGCAAAGTTATAGACTTTACCATCGATAGTTTGGCTACCTGTAACCATTGCTCCATTTGAATTGAGATAATACCAGTTTCCATTTACTTTTGTCCAACCTGTCTTCATATCTCCATTACTTGCATTTAGATAGTACCAAGTTGAACCATCTTTCACCCAACCAGTTGCCATAGCTCCTGATGAACGGAGATAGTACCACTTGTTACCAAGATATTGCCAGTCTGTTTTCATATCGCCATTTTCAGCATCTAAATAGTACCAAGTTGAGCCTTCCTGATACCAGCCAGTTGTCATAGCTCCTGATGAACGGAGGTAGTACCATTTATTGCCAAGTTGTTTCCAACCAGTTTGCATGATACCAGTTGTTGGATCTAGATAGTACCAAGCTGAACCATCATTTATCCAACCTGTACGTATTTCACCACCAATATAGTCTTCTCCATTAATTTCTGTTTTAGCTAGATAATACCAGTTAGACTGGTCATAAAGCCAACCTGTCTTTAAAGAATGATCTTGATTAAAGTAATAGTTCGTGTAAAAACTCTTCTCTTCTTTATCTTCCGGATTTGTACGTTTTTCCCCATACTTTCTTCCAACGCTGTCTTTAGTTTTAACCTCTAATGCTTCCCAACCAACAAACTCTTGTAGCACTCCATTTTTGTCAAAGTAGTACCATTCTGGCATTGGGGAACCTTCTAATCTTATACCATTAGGATAAGGACCAATTGTACTACCTTTAGATGGAAACGGAATATATTGCCAGCCGACCACCATCTCTCCAGATAAAGGATCAAAATAATAGTACTTCCCATCAATCACTCGCCAGTAGGTTTCTTTTAGGTCCCCCTTCTTGTAGTAGGTTCTACCATTTTCTTGGACAAATTGCCAGCCTTCTGAATCAGCATCATCCGCCAATACTGCACTTGTTGCTAGCAAACCGAAGAAAAAGACTGCTAATGCGATTTGCATCAATTTTTTTATTATTTTCATTAGACCTATCCTCCATAACTGATTATAGCAAAGACCAAACCGCATGTCAATATATAGAAAATCCCTCAAAAAAAGCAGTTACATAACCGCAACTGCTCTCTATTCTTGCATGGTGTAACCAACACCACGAACGGTTTTAATGTAGCTTTTTTGACCTTTTACATCAAGCTTGCTACGTAGATAACGGATATAGACATCCACGATATTGGTTTCGGTCGCACTTTCATACTTCCAGACACTTTCCAACAACTGCTCACGAGTCAGGACTTTCTTGCTTCCCATAAGAGTAGCCAAAAGGTCATACTCACGACGAGTCAGAGCAATCATTTCCTCGCCACGATAAACTGTGTGATGCTCTACATCCATACGCAGATTGCGATAAGACGTTGGAACCTTCATCTGACTACAATGCTGGTCGATAAAGTCCCGACCTCGGAAAATCGCTGAAATACGAGCCACCAAATTATCAATAATAACCGGCTTATAGATGTAAGAAACGGCAAAGCGTTGGATTATCTCAATCTGATCTTGCAAGTCTTCGCGATGGTCCAAGACCATGATGACTGAGGCTGGCTTAGTCCGACTCAGCTTGTCTGCAAAATCCTGGGCCGTCATATCCCCCAGATGAGCATTCAATAAAATCAAGTCATAGTCTGTCTGAAGAGCAACGGAGAGGGCTTTTTGCCCCTCCTCAACCTGATCAACTCGGTATTGCTCTTTTTGGAGTTCCAAACTTAAAAAATGAGCTAGATTTCGTTCTTTCTCAAGTAATAAAATCCGTTTCCCCATGGCAGACCTACTTATTTTTCGTCATACCAAGAGTAGTGGAAGGTTCCTTCTTTGTCTTTACGTTGGTAAGTGTGGGCACCAAAGTAGTCACGTTGCGCTTGGATCAAGTTAGCTGGAAGGTCAGCTGAACGGTAGCTATCAAAGTAAGTAATAGCTGCTGAGAAAGTTGGCACTGGCACACCAGCTTGAACAGCAAGAGCTACGATATCACGCACTGCTTGTTGGTACTTAGCAGTGACATCCAAGAAGTATTCATCCAAAAGAAGGTTTGCAAGGTCTGCATCACGGTTGTAAGCATCTGTAATCTTTTGCAAGAAACGAGAACGGATGATACAGCCATCACGCCAGATAGATGCGATGTCTGCGAATGGCAAGTTCCAGTTGTTTTCTTTAGAAGCTACACGCAATTGAGCAAAACCTTGTGCGTATGAAATAATTTTTGAGAAGTAAAGAGCTTGACGGATTTTTTCAATCAACTCAGCCTTATCTCCTTCAAATTTGAAGGCAGCTGGTTTTGGAAGAACCTTGCTAGCATGTACACGTTCTTCTTTGTAAGTAGAGATGTAACGTGCAAATACTGACTCAGTGATTAGTGACAATGGCACACCAAGGTCAAGAGATGATTGGCTAGTCCATTTACCAGTTCCCTTGTTACCTGCGGCATCAAGAATGTAGTCTACGATTGGTCCATCTTGACCTTCATCGTCTTTACGGCTCAAGATATCAGCTGTGATTTCGATCAAATAGCTGTCTAACTCACCCTTGTTCCACTCAGTAAAGATTTCAGCCATGTCTTCTGCAGAAAGGCCTAGCAAGTGTTGCATCAAGTCATAGCTTTCTGCGATCAATTGCATATCACCATACTCGATACCGTTGTGGACCATCTTCACGTAGTGACCAGCTCCATCAGGACCGATGTAAGTCACACATGGTTTGCCATCTTCTGGTGCTTTAGCTGAGATTTCTTCAAGAACATCCGCAACCAATTCGTAGGCCTCTTTTTGTCCACCAGGCATGATAGAAGGACCTTCAAGGGCACCTTTTTCACCACCAGAAACCCCAGTACCGATAAAGTTGATACCTGAGTTTGCCAACTCTTCATTACGACGGATTGTATCTTTGTAGAAAGTGTTTCCTCCGTCGATCAAGATATCACCCTTGTCAAGGTGTGGAAGAAGGGCTTGAATTGTAGCATCTGTACCAGGTCCAGCTTGAACCATGAGCATGATACGACGAGGTTTTTCGATTGAGTTTACAAAACTTTCAACGTCATAGCTTGGTACAAAGTTCTTTTCAGGATGGCAAGCAATTACATCTTCAGTTTTTTCTTTACTACGGTTGTAAATAGCAACTGTGTAACCACGAGATTCAATATTAAGGGCAAGGTTACGACCCATTACGGCCATACCAACAACACCAAAGTTAGCTTTTGTCATTTGACACTCCTCTTGTTTAATTTGTTTTATTTTATCATTTTTACTTTTGAAAAGAAAGAATTTTGTAACGACTGCTTAGTAGTCCAAGTCATCCGCATGTCCAGAACCATTTCCAACAAAGTATCCTGTCTTACAGTTAAGGGTAAAGAGATAGGTTCCATCTGGCTTGTAGAGGTTGTAATAACCATTGCCATTAACGATATTGACACGTTCAAGGATATATTGGTTACCAGTGATATAACCACGTGAGCGTGAAGTTGCTAGGATTTTTTCCAAGACACCATCCGCGAAATCCCAAGCAGAGTTATTGCTATCATCAACAGCTGACTGATTGAACGGCACACGACTCGAAGCTCTTTGGAGGTCAACTCCAGAACTTGATAAACCGCCATGGCTATCATCACGTGCAGAAACTGAATTGTTTGATGAGACGCTTGAAGATGGACTTGTGTTGTCTGTAGCCCTCTCTGTTGATGAACTTGAACTTTCTTGACTTGAGCTTGAACTTGAACTTGAAGGAGCTGTTTGTTGACTCTTACCTAGACTGATAGCCTTATCTAGCACTTTATCAATCTCCGTATTTCCAGTTTTAATATCTGTAAATTTAGCATCTGATTTAGCTTTAGCGTTAGTATCCAAAACTCCATCTACAATAGCTGGCTTATCAAATTGAGCATTGACATCTTGAATGGCCTTGATTTGCGTTTCAAGGCTGTCATACTTAGATTTTGCAAGCGTATATTCACGACTACCTTCCAGCTTATCAAGTAAGGTTTTCAGTTGAGTCAGTTTATCAAACTGGCTATTTTTTAAAGCCGTTTTGTTGCTATCTGTATAGAAGGCATCATATAAATTATTGAATTCTTCCACATCTGACTGCGTGTTTGTAGTTGATTGAGAAGTTTGGATTTCCTTGGTCGAACGAGCCACTTGACGATAAACATAATAACCAGTTCCAAGGATAAGAACCACTAAGGCTGCTAGAATACCATAAAGCACCCATTTCTTCTTACTATTTCCATCTTCACTATCTGTCACTCGATAAAGTGTTGGAATATCTTCAGTCTCAAATTCTTCTACAAGAGGTGCTTCTGAAACTCGTGTTAATTCTAAATCATCAAACTGACTCAACTCATCTTCTGGAGCTGGAGAAGTTACTCCTGTTCCCTCACGAAGCTCTTGAAGTAAATTATCTAGAGTCTGAGTCTCCTCTATCTCTTCTACCTCTTCTTTTTCAACTAAATCATCCTTGCTAAACTGACGCGTTTCAAACTTATCCGCCTCAATTTCATCTTTGTGTTGTTTCACATACTTGTCCAAGATAGAATCTCCAGGCAATACACCTGCTTCCACCTCTTCATTTTTTAGCATGGCTTCTCCAACCGTTAGCTCTTTGGCATCATCAAAATCAAATTGCGCTTCTTGATGTTCTGTTATATGACGATCATGTCTTTTCTTACTCATGAGTTTTCCTTCCTACTTTACTTCCTGACGTTTAACACGCTGACCGAAATATTGATACAAATCAACTTTTAAAGTTCCATTGTACAACTTGCGCTTCTTGTCCGCCTGACTGCCGTACTTGGTCTCAAAGGCTTCATCACTAGTTAGGATAAATTTGCTCCACGTTTTCAGCGGTGCAAATACTTGCCCCATCTCAGCATAGAGTTTGGTAACTCCTGCATCATCTGACAAGCGTTCCCCATAAGGTGGGTTAGAGATAATCACTCCATTGATTTTATCGGAACGCAAATCCTGCACGCGCATCTGCTTAAAGGTAATATCTCCTGCAACCCCTGCTGCCTGAGCATTGGCCTTAGCAATTTCCACCATACGTGCATCGATATCACAGCCCATGATATCTAGCTCAAGCTCACGATCCACTTTCTTAGCCGCTTCTGTACGCACTTCTTGAATCAAGCGATCACTAATCCAGTTCCACTCCTCAAAGGCAAAGGAGCGACGAATACCAGGAGCCATCTTTCTAGCAATCATAACTGCCTCGATACAGAAAGTTCCTGAACCACAGGTCGGATCAATCAAGGGCTTGTCTGGATACCAGTTAGAGAGTTGCAAAATAGCTGCTGCCATGTTTTCCTTGATAGGAGCCCCACCCTTTTCGGTACGATAGCCACGTTTAAAGAGACTGGAGCCTGTCGTATCAATCATGACAGTTGCTATGTCTTTCAGAATAGAAACCTCAATCTTAAACTCAGGACCATTCTCCATAAGAGGAACACCTTCTGGACGGGCATAGTGTTTTTGCAACTTTTTAACAACAGCCTTCTTTGAAATAGCCTGTACACTTGGTTCATTGTGTAGTTTAGACTTAACACATTTGGCTTTTGAAATCGGAAATCGAGCTCCAAGCGGTAAATAATTTTCCCAATCTAGAGCGAAAACTCCTTGAAAGAGCTCCTCAAAAGTCTTAGCTGGGAACGTTCCTACGATAATCTTGATACGGTCTGCCGCTCGAAGCCAGAGGTTGGTTTCGATGATGGCTTTCGCATCTCCTTGAAAACGAACACGTCCATTTTCAACCTGACAATCGTAGCCCAACTCTCGCAATTCACGTCCCACAACAGCCTCAAGACCCGCTGCAGCAGTAGCGATTAAATTAAATTCTTTTTTCATTTTCAGTCTTATAAGACCTTTCTATATGTCCACTTTAAAAAATGAGGTTGAGAAAGTTTTCTCAGCCCCAACCTATATGCAATTTTCTATAAGCCATGTTTTGTTCCAGAAGTGACTAGGACCACTTCCTTCGATAATCATCTGTCTACCGCTAACAGCCTACAGCTGAAAGTAGTCAGAGTACTACGTTCGTTTCCGTGTACTCCATGCCCCGACCAAAATTTGGGTTGCTAGCTTGAGGGGTTTACCGCGTTCCACTCTCTCTGTTTCCAGAGAGACTCCGTCACTGTGGCACTTTCAAGCCTACTCTGGCCTATCCGAGGACTTAGCCATTTCAACTGCCGTAACGATTTCTCGTCCCTAGGCTTATGGTTTCGCCTAGCACAAACACTACAGGCATCACAGCCTGTGCTAGCATGGACTTTCCTCATGAAAAGAAATTCTCCTCACGCGATTATCCAAAAATTGCACTTTTCAAATAAGCTCTTATAAATCAGAGTTATCCAAAATTTGTTTACCAAATACTTCTTTCTCAAGACGATTTAGTCGTTTCAAAATATCAAAATTCGTCATAGAAGTTGTAGCCGTCATTTCAAGTGGTTCTGCTTGAACCGGTGCAGATTCAGGTTTGCGAGACAATTCTTCCTTCAACTCTGCAATTTCTTGACGGAGAGACTTGACTAAGGCAGCATAAGTTTCATAGTCCTTGATGACATCGTCCAAAAATTCATCAACTTCAACCTTACTATATCCACGGACTTCACGTCCAAACTCTTGCTCAAAAATATCTTTTGCTGAAAAAATAATACTTGCCATCTCTCTCTCCATTCTCGGTTTCTAATAGTATTATTATATAAAAAAAGGCAAACAAAAATCAAGGTCAAAGCCTTACTTTTCAGAAAAATTTTCTGCTAGCTCATTTAAGTCTTCAAACGTTAACCTTTTTATGCGATAACCTTCCTGATTTTTCATCAAAGTGTCCATAAATTTTAATTTGGTCTCATTTTCTGGGTCATAGAAAAAATAAGCTAAGTCAGTATTTTCCAGCAAAAATCGTTGGTAGTCTCGTAGTTGACCCATATGTTCATATTTAGGATAGGCATATTTGACAAAATCGACCTGCTTAAATTGGCTCAGTTTAAGCTGATTCGCTTCATTCCAATTTTCCCCGTGTGTTTCAAAATCAAAAATGGTCGCTAGGTTGAAATCATATTCTTCTTTCATTTCATTTGCGACATCAAGCACCCAAGATTCAAATCCCAAGTTCCCTGTAAAGACCAGCCATTTAATCCCTTCTTCTGCTAAACTTTCTAAATCACGGCGAATAGCTTTCTTTATAATTTTTAACCTGATATCTTTTTCATTAAACAAACCCAAGTCAAAATTAGAATATCCCATAATTAAAGCTGTAGTCATTTTTACACCTTTCTTTCTATTTTTATGGTATAATAGAGTGATGTTATTGTACCAATAAGGAGAAATATGGTCAACTATCCTCATAAAATTTCATCAAAAAAAAGCCAAACATCCATTTCTCAACCAAAAAATTTCGCAAATCGAGGAATGACTTTTGAAAAGATGATTAACGCTACAAACGACTACTATCTGACGCATGGCATGGCAGTTATCCATAAAAAACCAACGCCTGTTCAGATTGTTCGAGTAGACTATCCTCAACGTAGTAGAGCCAAAATTGTAGAAGCCTACTTTAGACAAGCTTCCACAACAGATTACTCTGGCGTATATAGAGGACATTACATTGACTTTGAAGCCAAGGAAACACGACAAAAGAATGCTATTCCAATGAAGAACTTCCATCTTCACCAGATTCAACATATGGAACAAGTTCTAGAACAGCAGGGTATTTGCTTCGTACTGCTTCATTTTTCTTCTCAACAGGAAACTTATTTGTTGCCGGCATTTGATTTGATTCGCTTTTATCATCAAGATAAGGGGCAAAAATCAATGCCACTTGGATATATTCAAGAATACGGATATTTAGTAAAGCAAGGGGCTTTCCCTCAAATTCCCTATCTCGACATTATCAAAGAACATTTACTAGGTGGTAAAACAAGATGAACAAACAAACTATTCTGCGATTCTTAAAGTATATCGGAATTACGTTCCTTACATTATTTATCGCATTATTTCTATTGGGTGGAGGTGTCTTCCTCTACTTTGTTAGCAAGGCTCCAACCTTATCTGAAAGTAAATTAGTTGCGACGACCTCTAGCAAGATTTATGACAATAAGAACGAACTGATCGCTGACCTTGGATCTGAACGTCGAGTAAATACTCAAGCAAATGAAATCCCTACTGACTTGGTCAAGGCCATCGTGTCTATCGAAGACCACCGTTTCTTTGATCATAGAGGTGTTGACACCATTCGTATCATGGGTGCGGCATTGAGAAACCTCCAAGGTGGAGGAGGCCTCCAGGGAGCCTCAACCTTGACTCAACAATTGATCAAATTAACTTATTTTTCTACTTCAACTGCCGATCAAACTTTGTCACGTAAAGCTCAAGAAGCTTGGCTAGCCGTTCAACTAGAGCAAAAAGCAACCAAGCAAGAAATCCTGACCTACTACATCAACAAAGTCTACATGTCTAACGGTAACTACGGAATGCAAACTGCAGC
This sequence comes from Streptococcus pseudopneumoniae, assembly GCF_001072665.1. GTDB lineage: Bacteria > Bacillota > Bacilli > Lactobacillales > Streptococcaceae > Streptococcus > Streptococcus pseudopneumoniae_S. Next base: position 18,153 of record NZ_JVJI01000017.1, read on the forward strand.
CCAAAATTTCTATGGAAAAGACTTGAAGGATTTAAGCTTACCACAGTTAGCACTCCTAGCCGGAATGCCTCAAGCACCAAACCAATATGATCCTTATTCTCATCCAGAAGCTGCTCTAGAGCGTCGGAACTTGGTACTTTCGGAAATGAAGGGGCAGAAATACATCAGTGCAGAAGAGTATGAAAAAGCTATTAATACCCCTGTTACCGATGGTCTACAAAGCCTGAAATCCGGTAACAGCTATCCTGCATACATGGACAATTACCTTAAAGAAGTAATCGACCAAGTTGAACAAGAAACTGGTTACAACCTTCTTACTACAGGTATGGATGTCTATACAAATATGGACAAAGATGTCCAACAACGACTCTGGGATGTTTATAACACCGACCAATATGTCACTTATCCTGATGATGACATGCAAGTAGCTTCGACTATTGTAGATGTATCTAATGGTAACGTTATTGCACAACTTGGTGCTCGTCATCAAGCAAGTAATGTTTCATTCGGCACCAACCAGGCTGTGGAGACCAATCGTGACTGGGGATCAACAATGAAACCCATCACTGATTATGCTCCTGCTTTGGAATTTGATATCTATGACTCAACTGCTACCATTGTACGCGATATCCCGTATAATTATCCTGGAACAAATACCCCTGTCTACAACTGGGATAGAGGATACTTCGGTAATATCACCCTGCAATATGCACTACAGCAATCTCGCAATGTTCCTGCTGTAGAAACACTCAACAAAGTTGGATTAAATCGTGCAAAAACCTTCTTAAATGGTTTAGGAATTGACTATCCAGATATGCATTATTCTAACGCCATATCAAGTAACACAACTGAATCTAATAAGCAATACGGCGCAAGTAGCGAAAAAATGGCTGTTGCTTATGCTGCATTTGCCAATGGTGGTATCTATCACAAACCGATGTACATTAATAAAGTTGTCTTTAGTGATGGTAGCGAAAAAGAATTTTCTGACCCTGGTACCCGAGCTATGAAAGAGACTACTGCTTACATGATGACAGAAATGATGAAAACAGTCTTGACCTCTAGAACTGGTTCTAATGCCTATATTTCATGGCTTCCTCAAGCCGGTAAGACAGGTACCTCTAACTATTCAGATGAAGAAATCGAAAATCATATTAAATCAAGTCAACTTGTTGCACCGGATGAAATGTTTGTCGGCTATACTCGTAAATATTCGATGGCCGTATGGACAGGTTACTCAAATCGTCTTACTCCAGTCATCGGCAATGGGTTCACAGTTGCTTCTGCGGTCTATCGTTCAATGATGACTTACCTATCAGAAGATGACCACCCAGGAGATTGGACTATGCCTGAGGGCTTATATAGGAGTGGAGAATATGTCTTTAAGAATGGAGCTCGTCCTACATGGACTGCTCCTGCTACTCAACAAAGTTCTACACCTGCTCCTGCGAACCAGACTCCAGAGACTTCAACCTCTCAGTCAAGTGTAACGACACCAAACACAAATCCAAATTCAAATACAGTTACTCCCAATGCTGGAACCAATGAGAATACGGCGACACAACAACCAAGTACCAATCAAGGGCAGCCTAACCAAAATCCTCAACCAGCGCAACAATAAATTACTAACCACCCAAAAATTGGGTGGTTTTTCAATCAGTTCTTTGCTCAATCAATAATTAGATAATAAAAACCTGAGAAGGTCAATTGTACTTCTCAGGTTTTTTTATTCTATACACTCTACTGGTTTAGAATACTGTTAAGAGAGAGTTTAATTGTCATACACAACTAATCTTTTTTACTTTTTGCTACAAAGATAGCAGATAAGGCTAGTCCAACGCTTGCCAAGAAAATAGCTGTTTCTGACTGTTTTTCACCAGTCTCTGGCAATCTCTTGTCTTCCTTAGCAACTTGAACTGGTGCTTCTGGAGTCTGAGATTTTTCTAACGAACTTAGCTTAAATTCTGGTTTTTCTACTGTCGGAGCTGGTTGGTCACCTACGGTTGATAATGGACCTGTGTAGGCTGGTAGCTCATGTTTCAAGGCCATAACGGAGTTAACTCCACCCTTGAACTCTGGTTTCTCTACCGTCGGTGCAGTTTGATCGCCCACGCTCGACAATGGCCCTGTGTACTCTGGTAGTTCGTGTTTCAAGGCCATAACTGAGTTGACTCCACCCTTGAACTCTGGTTTCTCTACTGTTGGAGCGGCTTGGTCGCCTACGGTTGATACCGGACCTGTATAAGCTGGTAGTTCGTGTTTCAAGGCCATAACTGAGTTGACTCCACCCTGAAACTCTGGTTTCTCTACTGTCGGTGCAGCTTGGTCACCTACGGTTGATAATGGACCTGTGTAGGCTGGTAGCTCATGTACCAAAGCTTCAACTTCATTTACACCACCTGTAAATTCAGGTACCTCAAGCACTGGTGCTGGTTCTTCACCCTTACTTGATTGAACAGGTTCTTCTGTC
>NZ_JVJI01000002.1:0-520 GCF_001072665.1 Streptococcus pseudopneumoniae
GCTTGTTGACGCTGAAGCTGATGCCACTGCACTAGTTGATGCTGAGGCGCTTGCTACTGCACTTGTCGATGCTGAAGCACTTGCTACCGCGCTTGTTGACGCTGAGGCACTTGCTACCGCACTCGTTGACGCTGAAGCTGAAGCTACTGCACTTGTCGATGCTGAGGCGCTTGCTACCGCGCTTGTTGACGCTGAAGCTGAAGCCACTGCACTTGTTGACGCTGAAGCTGATGCCACTGCACTAGTAGATGCTGAAGCTGAAGCCACTGCACTGGTTGACGCTGAAGCTGAAGCTACCGCGCTGGTTGAGGCTGAAGCTGAGGCTACCGCACTCGTTGACGCTGAAGCTGAGGCTACCGCACTCGTTGACGCTGAAGCACTTGCTACCGCGCTAGTTGAAGCCGATGCACTTGCTACCGCGCTCGTTGATGCTGAAGCTGAAGCTACTGCACTAGTAGATGCTGAGGCGCTTGCTACTGCACTTGTTGACGCTGAAGCTGAAGCTACTGCACTTGTTGAC
>NZ_JVJI01000018.1:0-2540 GCF_001072665.1 Streptococcus pseudopneumoniae
ATTGACCCAATACTTCTTCGCACCAAAAGATGATCCATACCACAACAAGAAATGGCGTGAACTTTACCCAGAAGAAAAACTAGCTGAAATTCGTGAACTTGCTCGCGTCGGAAATCAAAGTAAAACTCGCTATGTTTGGACCATTCATCCATTCATGAACAACCGTATCCGATTTGGTAATGAAGCGCATTACCAAGAAGACTTGGCAACCATCAAGGCTAAATTTACCCAGTTGATGAAAGTGGGTGTCCGTGAATTTGGTATTCTAGCCGATGATGCACCAAGCCCAGTTGGAGGCTACAATAGCTACAACCGCTTGATGCAGGATATGACCAACTGGTTGACAGAAATGCAAGGAACTTATAGCGGTCTTCGCAAAGAAATGATCTTTGTTCCAGGTCAGTATTGGGGTAATGGGCGTGAAGCAGAGTTGAAATCTCTAAATGAAAATCTCCCAAGTTCAACATCTATGACCTTGACGGGTGGTAAGATTTGGGGTGAAGTTTCTGAAGGTTTCTTATCAACTCTCAAGAACAATCTAACTGCAGGTGGTAAAACTTATCGTCCAGTATCACTTTGGGTGAACTGGCCAGTTACAGATAACTCTAAACAACACTTGATTCTAGGTGGTGGTGAGAAATTCCTTCATCCGAATGTAGATCCAAGCTTGCTATCCGGTATCATGTTGAACCCAATGCAACAGTCTGAACCATCTAAGATTGCCCTCTTCGCTGGAGCTCAGTATACATGGAAACAGTGGAAATCAGAAGAAGAAGCTAAGAAACTCAATGACATTGCCTTCAACTTTGTTGAAAATGGTCATTTTGAAGATAGCAAGGTGTCAGCAGCCTTCCGCGAACTCGGTAAGCATATGATCAACCAAAACATGGATGGTCGTGTCGTTAAACTAGAAGAATCAGTTGAATTAGCTCCAAAATTGACAGACTTCATGACTAAGCTCAAAGCGGGTCAAGATGTAACTGCAGAGCGTGTAGCCTTGCGTGCAGAATTTGCCAAGATTAAAGAAGCAGCTGAACTTTATAAAGCATCAGGTGATAAAAAAATGGTTGCACAGATCCACTATTGGTTGGATAATGCAATTGACCAAATGAATGCCCTTGATGCCTTCCTAACAGGCACAGAGGCTATGGCTACAAATGATGCAGCCAAACTTTGGGACAGCTACTATAAAGGTTTGAAATTGTACGAACAGTCTCAAACTCATACCTTCCATTATGTAGACCATCTTGAAAAGGCTGAATTGGGGGTTCAACATATCCGTCCATTTATCCTATCCTTGAAAGAAGTTCTAGCGTCTGAAGTTCAAAAAGTCTTGCATCCAGATCAAATCATCAGCACCTTTATTACCAATCGAACAGGTGTAGAAGGTGGTTTGGCAGAAGTAACGGATGGTGACTTGGCAACTCATGCCTTGATTAAATCACCCAATAGTATCAAGACAGGTGATTATATCGGCATGAAATTCAACAAACCGGTAGATATCCAAACCTTGACCTTTGCTATGGGAACTCAGGCAAATCCACGTGATACCTTTAGTAAGGCTGAAGTGCAGTATCAAGATGAAAAAGATAATTGGGTAAGTTTGAAAGAACCAACTTATGTTGGTAATGAGTCACTTGTTCAGTTTGAAAATCTTAACATCAAAGCTAAAGCAGTACGTATGATTGCTACAGAAGATCGTGATGACACCTGGTTTGCAGTTCGCGAGATTGCAGTAAATCGTCCAGTAGAGAACGCTCGTAAACAACAAACTGCTACAATTAGCCTCAGCTCAAATCTAGTTTATAAATTGAGAACATCAGCAAGTCAAATTACTGATGGTAAAGATAATACAGAAGCTATGATGGCAAATGCTGACGGCAGCAATACGACTCCAGTAGATGCCTGGGCACAACTTGACCTAGGTGAAGTCAAGTCAGTCACTAAAGTTCGTCTTCGTCAAGGAACTGGTGATAAACTTGCCGCAGGTGTACTTGAGTACTCTACAGATGGATCTGCATGGCAAGAGTTAGATCGCCTATCAGGAGAACAAACTAAGGAAGTGTCTAGAGCTATCAATGCTCGATACATCCGAGTACGCAATACTAAGGCAAGTGACCTTTGGTGGCGTATTCAGGACTTCTCTGTTGAGACACGTTCTGGAAATAGCGACTTAACAGATACCAACGTGGATGCCTTAAAGGAAACACCAGTAGTGGATAGCTTGGGCAGTTACGAGCTTCAAATTCCAGCTGGAACTAAACTTCCTGCAAATAGCTATCTAGGCATGAAACTTGACCGTATCCATCAAGTCAAAAGCATCCAGCTCCAAGGTCAAACAAATCCAGCACTCAGTCTAGAGTATTCTGCAAATGCTCAAGAATGGACACCAGCTAGCCAGTTAACAGATAGAACTGTCGCAACCCACTTGGTACGTTATGTTCGTCTTGTGAATAAAACAAATCAAGAACAAGACTTGCCATCAACTTCTCTCCTTGTAACGACTAAAGAAGTGCAACCAACCAAACTAGAATCTACAA
>NZ_JVJI01000019.1:0-2030 GCF_001072665.1 Streptococcus pseudopneumoniae
CCGTACTCAAGTACAGCCTGCGGCTAGCTTCCTAGTTTGCTCTTTGATTTTCATTGAGTATAAGATACAAATTCACACTAATACATTTTGTAAAAAAGCGAGTTTCGATTGAAATTCGCTTTTTTAAATGCTGTGGATTTGAGTCAATTTTGTCTAAAAATAGGGAGATCCTAGATACAGTGAAGGTTTAGAAATGCTGGTTTTTACTGTCTTTCATCCTTTTGTTTCTTCGCAGTTGATTACCTCATATCCCTTGTATTCGCTTACACAAAGTATTATAATATGATTATAGGAAAGAAGGTGTTCTTATGATATATACACTTAAATTGGTGTTGTTTATTACCTTTCTTGTAATAAGCTTGTTACCTGATAAGATTTTTGGAAAAAATAAAAAAATTTGGAAAATAGTTCTTGCAATATTGATGGCGGCGACAGCATTGTCATTTATGTACTAAGTTATTTTAAGAATGTAGGGTTTATTTCCCTACATTCTTTTTAGTTTTTTCTGTTTTCTAGATTCTATTTATCCAAGCGCTTCAAAAACTAACTTTTTTAAAAGCTAAGTGTTAGTAAGCTTGTAAGAAACCTAGTTTAAAACAGTAAACCAGCGCTTAAAATGCTGGTTTTCACTGTCTTCAGCCTTATATTTCTTCGTAGTTGATTACCTCATATCTCTTGTATTCGCTTACATAAAGTATTATAATATGATTGTAGGAAAGAAGGTGTTTTTATGTGGAAAAAATATTTTTCAAAATATAAATGGACTGATTTATTTTGGATTTTATTTATCATTTTGACCTGCCTCTTGGCGGGTAATAGTAATCTTTACCCCCTTACCCATCAAGAAATCTCTTATCATGGGTGCTTATCGGGAATTACACTTGCCTTATATCACTTACTGTTCATTGATAAGTTTGTTATTTCGAATCGAAAATAAATGGAGAAGCTAAAAGCTTTAAATGTTTTAGACTTTTGGGATAGATAGTTTAAAAATTGAAATTTAAAACCGCAGATTTTCTTGAAATGCGGTTTTTTGTGTCAATTATAGTACTTTTCCAACCAGAATCTCAGCCTCAATGGTAATCTCTGTCAGTTGGCTCCAGTCAATCTTAGTCTGGTCGATGTGAAAGAGGAGGGGCGTCATGCTGAGTAGGGCTTGGAGCTGATTTGCTGTGATAGTCTTAGTCAGAGAGGCGGTTTGACTAGATAGGATGGTAAAGCGTTCCTGGAAATGATCCTTGATATCTTGATTAGAATAATCCTTGTTTGTCAGCTGGTCTTGTACCTTCTGACGGATTTCCTTGAGGTGATTTTTAGTTGGAATAACCTTTATCAAGATGCCGTCTTTGGATAAAACGCGATGAAATTCTCCATAGTTGGCAGGTGAGAAGATATCAAGCAGGATATCCATGCTAGCGTCTTTTATAGGAAGACGAGCTAAGTCACCTACGAACCAGTTGACTGCCCAGTTTGGTTCACTCTTGGCAGCGATTTGGACGGAATCTTTGGAAATATCAAAGGCATAGAAGGTTTTGTCAGGATGCCTTTTTTGAAGCTTGCGAGAATAGAAACCTTCACCACAACCGATATCTAAAATTGTTTTGGCATTTTTTGAGCTTGCAAGTAAATCGGAAATGGCCTCTAAGATAGCTTGATAAAAGCCGGCTTCTAGGATTTGTTGGCGATTTTGAAAGTTTTCCTTGTCGTAGTTAGCAGATTGCTTGATTTGAGGGGCTAGATTAACATAGCCGAATTTCGCTAGGTCAAAAGAATGACGGTTGCTACATTTGAGACTGCTCTCTACCAGAGTCAGATTTTCTTGGCAGATAGGACAGGCAAAGGCAGTCGCAGCAGTGAAGCGCTGAAGTTTGGGTTTGAGATTTGTATTCATAGTTTAAGTGTATCAAAAGAGGCAAGTGAAAGCAACTTTAGGAGTAAGTAGATGGGAGATTCGGTAGAAATAAAACTAATACTCTTCGAAAATCTCTTCAAACCACGTCAACGTCGCCTTGCCGTACTCAAGTACAGCC
>NZ_JVJI01000020.1:0-520 GCF_001072665.1 Streptococcus pseudopneumoniae
GCAGAACATGATGAGATGGTGAGAATTGTAGAGAGTGAGGAAGTCAAAAAGATTATAGAAGATAACCTAAAGCTGAGGCATAAAGGGGCACTTGAAGAAGGAAATATTATCCAGAATTATGATATAGATATTAATTCCATTTTTCATAGTCCAATGGGAGGGATCAAATTTAAAATTTATATAAATAATGACGAAGAATTATATGTATTTTTCACTATTAATAAAGATAGAAGTAGCGGAAAGTTAGTTAATGATGGTGGAGGAAACTCGGCTAAATTTGAAAAAATGATAACGGAGGAGAAAAGTGAATAGGCAGTATAGTGATCATGAACGTCAAAAAATGGCTAATGAAGAGTATACAAAGTATTCTGAAACAGATCCCTTGAAAATCATAAATGATAAAGGAGACATAGAAGATATCGGCACAGTCCGTCAGGTGATCGAAAACGAGACAGGATTGAAGGTTTATGTAGTTGAGAGTCCAGACAAATCTTTACGGTATACTATAAGTAAATCAGTA
>NZ_JVJI01000003.1:0-20711 GCF_001072665.1 Streptococcus pseudopneumoniae
GCTGTACTTGAGTACGGCAAGGCGACGTTGACGCGGTTTGAATTTGATTTTCGAAGAGTATTAACGGTTGTCAATTTTCTCTGGATAAAGGTCGTGTTGGAAGAGGCGTTGTTCTGCCAAGCCTTCATACTTAGTTCCAGGCTTACCGTAGTTGTAGTAGGGATCAATTGAGATGCCACCGCGCGGAGTGAATTTTCCCCAGACTTCTAAATAGCGAGGGTCTAGCAAGTTGACCAAGTCTTTCCCGATGGTGTTGATACAGTTTTCGTGGAAATCTCCGTGGTTTCGGTAGCTAAAGAGGTAGAGTTTGAGGGATTTTGACTCAACACAGAGCTTGTCAGGAATGTAGGAAATATAAATGGTCGCAAAGTCTGGTTGAGCAGTGATTGGGCAAAGTGAGGTAAATTCAGGACAGTTAAATTTGATAAAATAGTCATTTTCCACATGACGATTGTCAAAGGATTCCAGGACTTCTGGTTGATAGTCAAAGATGTAGTTGGTTTCTTTGTTGCCCAGTAGGCTGAGGTTTTTCATTTCTTCTTGTTGTGACATGATTTTTTCTTTCTAATCTTAAACACCACGTTGATTATCGTAGAGGAGGGTATGCAGTTGAGGAAGGACGCGGACATTGCCCCAGCTATCGTCGGCAGCGACGCGTTCCCAGAGTTCTTTGAGGCGGTCCAGTTGGTCTTGGACAATATTGCCTCTAGCCTTGGGTTCAGGATTTCCAGCAGATAAGAAAAGGACATCTGGTTGGTAGCGTTCTTGTATTCCTTTAGCAAAGGCTAAATCTGCATCATCAAAGACAGGGATTTTAAAGGTGACCTTGTCTGGATCCAGTTGGGAAACGATAAAGTCCAGGGTCTCAAAGTTGACTTCCATCTTGGATGAAGGAGGTTTGGGACTCAGAGTAACCTGGTCGATATCTTTTAACCAATTTTGCCAGCGAGAGCCTTGAGTTTCAACAGCTAGAGTGACACCACGTTCCTTGAGTTTAGTGACCAATTCGGCCATGTTGGCTGCTAGGATAGCAGGATTTCCCCCAGATAGGGTGACATAGTCGTAGCTCCCCAATTTATCCAAGGCAGCAATAACCTCGTCAGCTGTCATGCGAGTTGGTTTTTCAGAACCATCCCAAGTAAAGGCAGAATCGCACCAGTCGCAGTGGTAGTCGCAACCGGCAGTGCGGACAAACATGGTTTTCTGCCCAATAGCACGACCTTCACCTTGAAAGGTAGGGCCAAAAATTTCCAGAACTGGTAGTTTGAGGACACGTTCCCTAGTCATCTAACCACTCCCGTCTAAACTCTGCAAAGGAAGTCGGAGTTTCATAGAGGCGAACGTATTCCAAACGAAGACCACGCTCATCAGGTAACTCTTGACTCATGGTTTGGAAAATCCAGTAAACCATATTTTCAGCAGTCGTGTTCATATAGGGAAGAGTTTCATTGAGATAGCGATGATCCAAGTGGGGCTCTAAGTAGTTCTTGTAGATCGCTTTGATATCTCCGAAATCGTAGGTCATGCCACGTTCATCTAAAAATCCACTGACAGCAATCTGCAGATGATAGGTGTGGCCGTGCAGGGACTTACATTTTCCCTCATAGTGAAAGAGGTGGTGGGCAGCATCAAAGGTAAACTCTTTTGATACCAAGGTTCTGTGAGGATTGTAGACAAGAGACTCCCCAGTTTCTTGTTTGATTTCTTTGGGTGCAAAAAACATTAGACCTCTCCTTTCTGTGAGAGATAGACATCTAAACCATGCTGACGTAGGTGGCAGGCTGGGCAATCCCCACAGCCGCTTCCGATAATTCCATTGTAGCAGGTTAAGGTCTTTTCACGAACGTAGTCAAAGGTACCGAGTTGATCGGCTAACTCCCAAGTTTCAGCCTTGTCCAGCCACATGAGAGGCGTTTGGATAACAAAGTCGTAATCCATGGCAAGGTTGAGGGTAACATTAAGGGATTTGACAAAGACATCTCGACAATCGGGGTAGCCTGAGAAGTCTGTCTCGCAGACACCTGTCACGATATCTTTAATGCCTCGTTGCTTAGCAAGAACTGCCGCAAAGGACAGAAAGAGGTGGTTGCGACCATCAACGAAGGTATTGGGAACCTCTCCCTCTTTTTGCTTAATCTCCATATCAGAAGTCAGGGCATTTTCAGTGATTTGTCCCAGCAGAGACATATCTAGGATGTGATGACGAATGCCTTGTTCCTTAGCGATTTCTTGGGCAACTTGAATTTCGAGATGATGACGTTGACCGTAGGCAAAGGTGACAGCTTCGACTGTTTCATAGTGTTCTTTGGCCCAGAAGAGGCAGGTTGTGGAATCTTGACCGCCACTAAAGACGACCAAGGCTGATTGACGTTTCATAGTACTCCTTCCAAAATGGGAAATGTTCAGAGCACGCAAAAAGCTCCCATGAGGGAGCTAAAAAATACCAAGTAGAGGTTTTTTTTAGCGATGGCATGTCCCAAACATCGTAATATTCTACCTACAGTCTAGCATATTTTTTGAAAAATGGCAAAGGGCAAGAAAAAAGAGACCAAAGAAAGTACTTGGTCTCTAATGTGATTAGCTCAATTCCGCAACGATGGCCTTGATTTGTTCTGCTGTGTGAACACCAGCAACTTGTTTCACCACTTGGCCGTCTTTTTTGAAGAGAAGAGTTGGGATAGACATGATTCCAAAAGCACGAGCTGTGTTTGGATTCTCATCAACGTCCATTTTAACGATTTTCAAGACATCTTCTGAAAGTTCTTCAGACAATTTATCCAAGATTGGACCTTGCATACGACATGGACCACACCAAGTTGCCCAGAAGTCTACCAAGACCAAACCGTCTTTTGTTTCTTGTTCGAATGTTGCATCTGTAATTGCTTTTGCCATTGTATTTCTCCTTTTTTAGTTATATTGGCTTAAATCTTGTTTCATGAGATAGAAGAAGACATCTCCATAAGTCCCATGGTAGTCCAAATCATGACCGTTGTAAGTTAATTTTTGGACTGGGTAGTAGTCTGCGACGCCGATAAGGCAAGCTTGTTGTGAACGATCAAAATCTTCATAAGACTCGAAAGTCACAGTTCTTTCGTTCTTGCTGGCATCTAGATAGGTAATTTCAATCATTTTAAAAACTCCTTTGTTTAATGATGACTTTATTTTACTCCTTGTAAAAGAGAATGTCAAGAAAAATGATTGCGCACGCAACTTTTTTCTAAAATCATCTTAAATCAAGAAATCCAAACTAGTTTCCAAGCTTTCTTCGACAGCCTTTTGTAGCGAGGCCAGTGTCTTTTGACCATCACCTGTCAGGCAGATAAAGCTAGAACGCCTATCTTGATCGCAACACCTGCGACTAAGTAGACCGCAATTTTTAGCTTCTAAGCGAGCCACCATCCGAGAAACAGCGCTCGGGCTCAGATGAAGTTTATCAGGCAAATCAATCTGTCGTAGAGATTTTTCTTGGGCCAAGTCCAGATAGTAGAGTAGGTAAAACTCTTTCAAGGTCAGACTTTGGTCACTCTGCTGGGCAATTGTCTCTTCCAAGAGACTTTCGATTTCTTTCTGACGCCGATTGAAGTCAAACCATTTTTCTAAATAGGTCATAGTATCTCCTTTCTTTTTAGAGTTGTAAATAGAAGAAAGTCCATTTACGGACAGTCTCTGTATTACAAGATGATTGCGCATGCAATAATTATACTACTTTTCAAAAGAGCTGGCAAGAAGGACGCTGGAATATTTTATCCTAAATCATGCCTGTTTTCACAAGTCAAGAATTGTTTGTATCCCCTTTCTTCTCAAACTTTCATCAACTCTTGTGCATTTCCTTGAAATTTTCTGAAAAAAGAGTAAACTGGTATGCAAGAAGTCTATTTCGTGGAGTTTAGGATGAAATTATATGTTCAATTAATGATTCTCTTTGTGATTTCTCTAATCGGAGAGGGAATCTCTAGTTTCTTTCATTTGCCCATCCCAGGCAGTATTATCGGTTTGATTATTCTTTTTCTAGCCCTACAATTCAAGTGGCTGAGAACTAGGCATGTCAACATGGTGGGGAATTTCTTGCTGGCCAATATGACCATTCTCTTTTTACCGCCAGCAGTGGGAATCATGGAGAAGTTTGATGTGATTGCTCCCTATCTTTTGCCAATTGTTTTGATTGTCTTTTTTGCAGCAGTCATCAATATTATCCTCATAGCCTTGGTAGTTCAGTTCATCAAGAGACGGTTTGAGGGAGATTATGAGAAAGGAGATGCCAAATGAGTGAATTTGTTTCCAATCCCCTGTTTGGGCTTGCCCTGTCTATCCTAGCTTATCTAGTGGGAATGCTGATTTACAGACGTTTTCCCCATCCATTGACAACGCCCTTGCTTTTGTCAGCTGTTTTCATTATTATCTTTCTAAAGGTGACGGGTATTTCTTACCAAGATTACTACCAAGGTGGGGTTTATTTGAACAACTTGATTGTTCCATCGACCGTGGCTCTAGGGATTCCGCTTTATAAGAGTTTTCACTTGATGAAGCACCATGCACGGAGTATTCTCTTTGGTAGTCTGTTAGCAGTAGTTGTCAATACCTCTTTCACAGCCCTTGTAGCTAAGATTTTTGGAATGGACTTTTTCCTAGCCATTTCTCTCTTTCCTAAGTCAGTAACAACCGCCATGGCAGTGGGAATCACAGAAAAATTGCAAGGTTTGACGACCGTGACCTTGGTGGTTGTAGTGGCGACTGGGATTTTAACCAGTGTCATCGGCCCAACCCTTTTGAAGTGGTTGAAAATTGATGACCCAGTAGCTGTTGGTCTTTCCCTTGGAGGAACAGGTCATGCTGTCGGAACGGGAACAGCCTTTCGATATGGCTCTGTAGCAGGAGCCATGGGTGGTTTGGCTATCGGTGTTACCGGTATTCTCTATGTCTTTGTCAGCCCTATCGTAGCCAGTTTGATATTGAGTTAAATCAAAACCCAGCTTTTTAGCTGGGCATTTTTTATTGTAAATTAACCTTGTTTTTCAAGATATAGTAGGTTCCGAGGTAAAAGATAGCTATGAAAATGAGTTCTTCAAAAATGCCCGTACCTGCTCCCATATAGAAATTATCATTAAATCCTGCTAGAGAATTGACATAGAAGTTAGCACTGGTATTGAAGAAGAGTTCAATAAAGCCAATGACGATTTGGATACCAATGTAGGCTGCAACAGCGAGTGCTGTGCGGTATTCGTTGAAAAGTTGTCCGATGGAAATAGCCAAGTAGATGCAGAGGATTCCAGAAATGGTATTTAGTAGGAAGGATAACCCCACAAGAGAGAGTTGAGGAAGGTATGTTCTTACAAGTGGAATAAAGTCATAATTTGACATCCATTCTGGAACCGTTATAGTCACAATAAGAAAAGCGCTTAGAGCTAGTACGGTGGAGCTAAGGATAGACCAGATAAAGGCACCGATTAGTTTGGCTGTGATGATATGATGTTCAGAAACTGGCAAGGTCAAAGTCAGATAGCCTTGTCGGTCATAGACACTACCTTTGAAGCGTTTAATAATCAAGAAGATAGTTGAAATCACAAGTGTAACCATCAAACCACCAAAGACAGTAGATAGAAAAACAAGTAGAACAGATAGATTTTTTTCAGGTAATTTTATTAAGGATTGTGTCTGAATTCCAATAAGAACAGAGAGGAAGAGAACAGCAGCGTAGAGGGTTAAATACCACTTGTTAACATTTTTAAATTCGTAGCGAACTAAATTCCAAAACATAATAATCTCCTTTGCTTAGGCCTTAAATTCCTGACGGAAGAGTTGGTCAATGGATTCACCTGACTCATAGCGAATATCATCTACATTTCCTTGACGGACGACTTTTCCGTCTTTGAGGAAGACAATTTCATCCAAGATTGGCTCGATATCAGAAATCAAGTGGGTAGAAATCAAAACGGTAGAAGTCGGGGAGTAGTTGTTGATAATGGTATTGAGGATATACTCACGGGCTGCTGGATCCACCCCACCAATGGGTTCGTCTAGAACGTAGAGACGAGCATCACGGCTCATAACCAAAATCAGTTGTACCTTTTCCTTATTCCCTTTTGATAATTTCTTGAGACGACTATTTTCATCAATACCTAGGTCTGCAAGTAGATGATGGGCACGTTCCAGATTGAAATCTTTATAGAAGGTCTTGAAGTAGGTTAGGGCTTCTTTGACCTTCATTTGCTCATTGAGATAGGTCGTATCCGGCAAATAAGCTACGATGGCCTTGGTTGCTGGACTTGGGTCCATGTCGTTGATGAGGACACGTCCTTGATCTGGTTGTAAGAGGCCATTGATTAGTTTAATCAAGGTTGTTTTTCCTGAGCCGTTTGGACCAAGAAGACCAACAATTTTTCCAGCTGGGATGTCAAGAGAAACATTTTCAAGGGCTGGTGTTGCTCCATAAGATTTGGATACATTTTCAAATGCTAGTAATGACATAGGCTTAAACTCCTTTAATATAATCGCCGACTACGCCTGGTAGTTCTTCTTTTTCATAGCCAAAATGGGTCATGGAGGAAACGAAGTGTTCCAATTCTTCTTCCGATAATTGTTTGCGTGATTGGGCGATCAGTTCCTTATCTTCAGTCACAAATCGTCCAGTTGTGCGCTTGCTGTAGACAAATCCTTCTCGTTCAAGGTCTGACAAGGCTCTTTGGATGGTGTTTGGATTGACACTAGCCTCGCTAGCTAGCTCTCTCACGGTTGGAAGTTGTTGATTGGGTTCCAGTGTATGGGAAACAATCTGAAGCTTGATTTTCTCCATAATCTGTAAATAAATGGGTTTTTTGTTGTCAAATGTCCAGGACATCTTGATCTCCTTTCTTTTATCCTTTTGTCTTAATTAAATAATACAACAAAACAAAAAACTTGTCAAGCAAAAAGAAGAATTGTTTTGGGAATCGCTTAAAAAATGGTATAATGAAAAGAAAACGATAAGGAGGGAAAGGATGCGTTGTCCAAAATGTGGGGCTACCAAGTCAAGTGTTATCGATAGTCGCCAAGCAGAAGAAGGGAACACCATTCGTAGAAGACGTGAGTGCGACGAATGCCAGCACCGTTTTACAACCTACGAACGAGTAGAAGAAAGAACCTTAGTGGTTGTTAAAAAAGATGGCACACGGGAACAATTCTCCAGAGATAAAATCTTTAATGGGATTATCCGCTCAGCCCAGAAACGTCCTGTGTCAAGTGATGAAATAAACATGGTAGTCAATCGTATCGAACAGAAACTCCGTGGTCGAAATGAAAATGAAATTCAAAGTGAGGACATTGGTTCACTCGTCATGGAGGAGTTGGCTGAGTTGGATGAGATTACCTATGTGCGTTTTGCCAGTGTCTATCGTAGTTTTAAGGATGTCAGTGAGTTAGAGAGCCTGCTCCAACAAATCACCCAGTCCTCTAAAAAGAAAAAGGAAAGATAAATGAAGCCAATTGACCGTTTTTCTTATCTAAAGAATAATCGGGTGTCGCAAGATACCTCATCTCTGGTACAGTGCTACCTCCCGATTATCGGTCAGGAGGCACTGAGCCTTTATCTTTATACCATCAGTTTTTGGGATAATGGCAGAAAGGAATACCTTTTTTCAAGCATTCTCAATCATCTCAATTTTGGGATGGACAGACTTTTAAAATCCTTGAAAATCCTATCTGCTTTCAATCTCTTGACCCTCTATCAAAAGGGTGATACCTATCAGATAGTTATCCATGCTCCTCTTTCAAGTCAAGATTTCTTGGAGCATCCTGTTTATCGCAGACTTTTGGAGAAGAAAATAGGCGATGCAGCTGTGGAGGATTTGAATGTTGAGAGTGCTGAGGGAGAAGAAATACCTGTCTCACTCAATCAAGTCTTTCCAGACTTGGCTGAATTGGGAAGTCAAGAAGACCTTAGTCTCAAGAAGAAAGTGGCCAACGATTTTGACTTAGACCATTTTCGTCAGCTTATGGCTCGAGATGGGCTTCGTTTTGCGGATGAGCAGTCCGATGTCTTAAACCTCTTTGCCATTGCCGAGGAGAAGAAATGGACTTGGTTTGAAACCTATCAATTGGCCAAGTCAACAGCTGTTTCTCAGGTTATTTCAACCAAACGAATGCGGGAAAAAATCGCTCAAAAACCTGTTTCCTCTGACTTTAGTCCTAAGGAAGCAACCATTATCAAAGAAGCAAAAAGTAAAACCGCCTTGCAGTTCTTGGCAGAAATCAAGCAGACACGCAAGGGGACCATTACCCAAACAGAAAGAGAACTCTTGCAACAAATGGCTGGCTTGGGCTTGCTGGACGAAGTCATCAATATCATTCTCTTATTGACCTTTAATAAGGTCGATTCGGCAAATATCAATGAGAAATATGCCATGAAGGTGGCTAATGACTATGCCTATCAAAAGATACATTCGGCAGAAGAGGCAGTCTTGCGCATTCGTGAACGAGGACAGAAGAATCAGGCTCAAAAGGCCAGTAAACCCAGTCCTACCAAGTCCAATGTACCCAAGTGGAGTAACCCAGATTATAAGAATGAAACCAGCGAGGAAACTCGTCTGGAACTAGAACGTAAGAAACAAGAACTATTAGCTCGATTAGAAAAAGGAGGAGATTAGATGGAAAGTGTCGGAGACGTACTCAAACGTCAACCTAGCCGTTTTCATTATCAAGATTTGGTCCAGAAAATCATGAAGGATCCTGATGTTGCGGCCTTTATCCAGCAAGAATCCTTGACTCCAGAGGAATTAAATCGCAGTATCTCCAAGTTTAATCAGTATATCACCGAGCGTGACAAATTTCTCCGTGGGGATACGGATTATATTGCCAAAGGATACAAGCCGATTTTGGTTATGAATCATGGCTATGCAGATGTTTCATATGAAGAAACTCCTGAACTAATCGCGGCGGAAAAAGAAGCGGCTATTAAGAACCGTCTCAAGTTAATCAATCTGCCAGCCAGTCTCAGGAAAGCTAGTTTAGCTCAAGTTGACTTGGATGATTTGGGTCGCTTGCCAGTTTTTGAAAAGCTATTAGCCTTCGTGGAGCAATATCCAACTATTCGAAAAGGTCTCTATCTCTATGGAGACTTTGGTGTGGGTAAAAGTTTCATGGTGGCTGCCTTAGCCCATGATTTATCAGAAAAACGTGGTGTTTCATCAACTCTCCTCCACTATCCTAGCTTTGTCATCGATGTCAAAAATGCTATCGGTGATGGCAATGTGAAGACCTTGGTGGATGAGCTTAAGCTTTCTGAAGTCCTGATTTTAGATGACATTGGTGCCGAGCAGTCAACAGCTTGGGTGCGTGACGAAATCCTGCAGGTCATTCTCCAATACCGTATGCAGGAAGATTTACCGACCTTTTTCACATCCAACTTCAACTTTGATGATTTGGAGCAGCATTTCGCTAAAGGGAAGCATGGAAATGACGAAACCTGGGAAGCTAGAAGGGTCATGGAACGCATCCGTTATTTGGCTGAGGAGACTCGTTTAGAAGGAGTGAACCGCCGATGACAGAAACGATTAAACTGATGAAAGCTCATAAATCTGTTCGAAGATTTAAGGAGCAAGTCCTTCCTCAAGAAGACTTGACTGAAATCCTGACAGCAGCTCAGATGGCCTCGTCTTGGAAGAATTTTCAATCCTACTCTGTGATTGTAGTACGAAGTCAAGAGAAGAAGGATGCCTTGTATGAATTGGTGCCTCAAGAAGCCATTCGCCAGTCTGCTGTTTTTCTTCTTTTTGTCGGAGATTTGAACCGTGCAGAAAAGGGAGCTCGACTTCATACCGACTCATTCCAACCTCAAGGTGTGGAAGGCCTCTTGATTAGTTCAGTCGACGCGGCTCTTGCTGGTCAAAATGCTCTGTTGGCAGCTGAAAGCTTGGGTTATGGTGGTGTCATTATTGGCTTGGTGCGTTACAAGTCAGAAGAAGTGGCAGAGCTTTTTAACCTGCCTGACTACACCTATCCTGTCTTTGGGATGGCACTGGGTGTGCCAAATCAAAATCATGATGTGAAACCAAGACTGCCACTAGAGAATGTTGTCTTTGAGGAAGAATATCAGGAACAAACAGTTGATGTGATTGAAGCTTATGATCGTGTACAGGCGGACTATGCTGGGGCGCGTGCGACCACAAGCTGGAGTCAGCGCCTAGCGGAACAGTTTGGTCAAGCTGAACCAAGCTCAACTAGAAAAAATCTTGAACAGAAGAAGTTATTGTAGAAAGTGAGAAATTATGGCCCTACCAACTATTGCCATTGTAGGACGTCCCAATGTTGGGAAATCAACCCTATTTAATCGGATCGCTGGTGAGCGAATCTCCATTGTAGAAGACGTCGAAGGAGTGACACGTGACCGTATCTATGCAACGGGTGAGTGGCTCAATCGTTCCTTTAGCATGATTGATACAGGAGGAATCGATGATGTCGATGCTCCTTTCATGGAACAAATCAAGCACCAGGCAGAAATTGCCATGGAAGAAGCCGATGTTATCGTCTTTGTCGTGTCTGGTAAGGAAGGGATTACCGATGCAGACGAATACGTAGCCCGTAAACTTTATAAGACCCACAAACCAGTTATCCTCGCGGTTAACAAGGTGGACAACCCTGAGATG
Source organism: Streptococcus pseudopneumoniae (assembly GCF_001072665.1). Lineage (GTDB taxonomy): Bacteria > Bacillota > Bacilli > Lactobacillales > Streptococcaceae > Streptococcus > Streptococcus pseudopneumoniae_S. The sequence goes on from NZ_JVJI01000003.1 coordinate 10,617, forward strand.
CGAAATGATATCTATGATTTCTATGCTCTCGGTTTGGGTGAACCACTGCCTATCTCATCTGTCCATGGTATCGGTACAGGGGATGTGCTAGATGCCATCGTAGAAAATCTTCCAAATGAATATGAAGAAGAAAACCCAGATGTCATTAAGTTTAGCTTGATTGGTCGTCCTAACGTCGGAAAATCAAGCTTGATTAACGCTATTTTGGGAGAAGACCGTGTTATTGCTAGTCCTGTTGCTGGAACAACACGTGATGCCATTGATACCCACTTTACAGATACAGATGGTCAAGAGTTTACCATGATTGATACGGCTGGTATGCGTAAGTCTGGTAAGGTTTATGAAAATACCGAGAAATATTCTGTCATGCGTGCCATGCGTGCTATTGACCGTTCAGATGTGGTCTTAATGGTCATTAATGCGGAAGAAGGCATTCGTGAATACGACAAGCGTATCGCAGGATTTGCCCATGAAGCTGGTAAAGGGATGATTATCGTGGTCAATAAGTGGGATACACTTGAAAAAGATAACCACACTATGAAAAACTGGGAAGAAGATATCCGTGAGCAGTTCCAATATCTACCTTACGCACCGATTATCTTTGTATCTGCTTTGACCAAGCAACGTCTCCACAAACTGCCTGAGATGATCAAGCAAATCAGCGAAAGTCAAAACACACGTATCCCATCAGCTGTCTTGAACGATGTGATTATGGATGCTATTGCCATCAATCCAACACCGACAGACAAAGGAAAACGACTTAAGATTTTCTATGCGACCCAAGTGGCAACCAAACCACCAACCTTTGTCATCTTTGTCAACGAAGAAGAACTCATGCACTTTTCTTACTTGCGTTTCTTGGAAAATCAAATCCGCAAGGCCTTTGTCTTTGAGGGAACACCAATCCATCTCATCGCAAGAAAACGCAAATAAAAAAGTAGAATCTGGAATGACATTTCCAGATTTTTTTGATAGAATGAAGGTAAAGAAAACGCTATCAAATAGAGGGGGCTGGTGATGAAACATTTGTTTAAATTGATAATCCTATTTCCCTGTTTTTACTTTTTCAGCTGGATTGAAAAGGCCAACAGAGATAGTAAATTTTCCCCATCTTATACTATTTTTACTGGATTTATATTTCCCTTTTAGCTCTGTTTAGCATGGATATGACAATTTTTTCATTCTTATTTTTCCCTTTTGTTCTAGATTATGTATCAGATGCTAGTGATTGGGGTGTTTGGTTGCTTCTGATAGTCTTATCTCTAGGCAGTGACTGGTTAACCTATATCTTTTTCAAAAACATGTTTCGCTTGAGACGGGAACTAGGACAATCTAAAGGCGGAAGGCATTGATTTATATGGTTTGTGTTGATAGGAGGTAGCTTATGACACGTCTAAAATCATTTATTACACAATATTCTAAATTCTATATTGGTTTAGTTCTGCTGATCTGGCTGGCTTTCTTCTTTCTTCCTTGGGGCAGTCCGATTCTGGGGATAACGATTGACATCTTCGTTATGCAGAAAATCTTGCTAGTTTTTGGAATTCTGTCGATTTTGATGGCCTTGCTGTCCAAGAAAGTCAGTCTCTTTGTTTTTGGACTTATCTGTTGTCTTTCTCTTTGGATAAATCTATTTATCCTATTTGCGATTTTGCCGATTTTTGGCAATTAAAGTATCATAAAAATCAGAGAGGTTAGCTTGGAAACTAGCCTCTTTTTCCTTTTCAAAATGGGGATTCTTCCTTGAAAATAATCAGTAATTGTGCTAAAATTAAAAGAACATTCTAAAATATTCGGAATTTAAAGTAAGGAAAAACATGGCTAATATTTTAAAAACAATTATCGAAAATGATAAAGGAGAAATCCGTCGTCTGGAAAAGATGGCTGACAAGGTTTTCAAATACGAAGACCAAATGGCTGCTTTGACAGATGACCAACTAAAAGCAAAAACAGTTGAATTTAAAGAACGTTATCAAAATGGAGAATCACTGGATTCATTGCTTTATGAAGCATTTGCGGTTGTCCGTGAAGGTGCTAAACGTGTCCTAGGTCTCTTCCCATATAAGGTTCAGGTCATGGGGGGAATCGTTCTTCACCATGGTGACGTGCCAGAGATGCGTACAGGGGAGGGAAAAACCTTGACTGCGACCATGCCGGTATACCTCAATGCCCTTTCAGGTAAAGGGGTTCACGTAGTTACGGTCAATGAATACCTGTCAGAACGTGACGCGACTGAAATGGGTGAATTGTACTCATGGCTTGGCTTGTCAGTAGGGATTAACTTGGCTGCCAAATCTCCAATGGAGAAAAAAGAAGCCTATGAGTGTGATATTACCTACTCAACCAACTCAGAAATCGGATTTGACTACCTTCGTGATAACATGGTCGTTCGCGCTGAAAACATGGTACAACGTCCGCTTAACTATGCCTTGGTCGATGAGGTTGACTCAATCTTGATTGATGAGGCGCGTACACCTTTGATCGTATCAGGTGCTAATGCGGTTGAAACTAGTCAGCTCTACCACATGGCAGACCACTATGTGAAATCTTTGGACAAAGACGACTACATCATCGATGTGCAGTCTAAAACTATTGGTTTGTCTGATTCAGGGATTGACAAGGCTGAAAGCTACTTCAAGCTTGAAAACCTCTATGATATCGAAAACGTAGCTCTGACTCACTTTATCGATAACGCCCTTCGTGCTAACTACATCATGCTTCTCGATATTGACTATGTGGTGAGCGAAGAACAAGAAATCTTGATCGTTGACCAATTTACAGGTCGTACCATGGAAGGTCGTCGTTATTCTGATGGATTGCACCAAGCTATTGAAGCTAAAGAAGGTGTGCCAATTCAGGATGAAACCAAGACATCTGCCTCAATCACTTACCAAAACCTTTTCCGTATGTACAAGAAATTGTCTGGTATGACGGGTACAGGTAAGACTGAGGAAGAAGAATTCCGTGAAATTTACAATATTCGTGTTATTCCAATCCCAACAAACCGTCCTGTTCAGCGTATTGACCACTCAGACCTTCTTTATGCAAGTATCGAGGCTAAGTTTAAGGCGGTTGTCGAAGACGTTAAGGCTCGTTACCAAAAAGGTCAGCCTGTCTTGGTTGGTACAGTAGCGGTTGAAACCAGTGACTACATTTCTAAGAAGTTGGTTGCAGCTGGCGTTCCTCACGAAGTTTTGAATGCCAAAAACCACTATAAAGAAGCCCAAATCATCATGAATGCTGGTCAACGTGGTGCTGTTACCATTGCGACTAACATGGCTGGTCGTGGTACCGACATCAAGCTTGGTGAAGGAGTTCGCGAACTTGGAGGACTTTGTGTTATTGGTACAGAACGCCATGAAAGCCGTCGTATCGATAATCAGCTTCGTGGACGTTCAGGTCGTCAAGGAGACCCAGGTGAGTCACAATTCTACCTATCTCTTGAAGATGATTTGATGAAACGTTTTGGTTCTGAACGCTTGAAAGGAATCTTTGAACGCTTGAACATGTCTGAAGAGGCCATTGAGTCTCGTATGTTGACACGTCAGGTTGAGGCAGCGCAAAAACGTGTCGAAGGAAATAACTACGATACTCGTAAACAAGTCCTTCAATACGATGACGTCATGCGTGAACAACGTGAGATTATCTACGCTCAACGTTACGATGTTATCACTGCAGACCGTGATTTGGCACCTGAAATTCAGTCAATGATCAAACGCACGATTGGTCGTGTCGTTGATGGTCATGCGCGTGCCAAACAAGATGAAAAACTCGAAGCAATTTTGAACTTTGCTAAGTACAACTTGCTTCCAGAAGATTCTATTACGATGGAAGATTTGTCAGGCTTGTCTGATAAGGAAATTAAGGAAGAACTCTTCCAACGTGCCTTGCAGGTTTACGATAGTCAGGTTTCAAAACTACGCGATGAAGAAGCAGTTAAAGAATTCCAAAAAGTCTTGATTCTACGAGTGGTGGATAACAAGTGGACAGATCATATCGATGCCCTTGATCAATTGCGTAACGCGGTTGGACTTCGTGGCTATGCTCAGAACAATCCTGTTGTTGAGTATCAGGCAGAAGGTTTCCGTATGTTTAATGACATGATTGGTTCGATTGAGTTTGATGTGACACGCTTGATGATGAAAGCACAAATTCATGAACAAGAAAGACCACAAGCAGAACACCATATCAGTACAACAGCGACTCGTAATATCGCTGCCCACCAAGCAAATATACCAGAAGATTTGGATTTGAGCCAGATTGGACGGAATGAACTTTGCCCATGTGGTTCTGGTAAGAAGTTTAAAAACTGTCACGGTAAAAGACAATAAAATGAGATAGTTTAGAGGCGGATACCTTGTGAAAAGTAAATTTTTACTTGGTATCCGTTTGATTTATAAGGAGATGAGTTATGGTATTTACAGCAAAAAGTCCTAAAATTAATATTGAAGAAGTTCGTGCCTTGTCAAAATTAGAAGGCCAAGCTTTGGAGAGAAAATCACAGCGCGATAAAGAGCTAGAAGCCATTATACGTGGAGAAGACCAGCGGATTCTCTTGGTAATCGGGCCATGCTCATCTGACAATGAAGAAGCTGTTCTTGAGTACGCTAAGCGTTTGGCAGCTTTGCAAGAAGAAGTGGCAGACCGTATTTTTATGGTTATGCGTGTTTATACTGCTAAACCCCGTACCAACGGAGATGGCTATAAGGGCTTGATTCACCAGCCTAATGCGACAGAAGCCCCTAGCCTCATCAACGGAATTAAAGCCGTGCGCCATCTTCACTATCGTGTTATCACAGAAACAGGTATGACAACAGCTGATGAAATGCTTTATCCTGAAAATCTTCCGCTTGTAGATGATTTGATTTCTTACATGGCAGTTGGTGCTCGTTCAGTTGAAGACCAGCAACACCGCTTTGTGGCAAGTGGGGCAGATTTCGCGACTGGCTTTAAAAATCCAACATCTGGAAATCTCAATGTTATGTTTAATGGGATTTATGCTGCTCAAAACAAACAGAGTTTCCTTTTCCTAGGAAAAGAAGTGGAAACAACGGGAAACCCGCTTTCGCACGCCATTCTTCGTGGAGCGATCAATGAGTATGGTAAGAATATTCCTAACTACTACTATGATAATTTGATGGATACCATTGCCCAATATGAGAAAATGGGCTTGGAAAATCCCTTTATCATCGTGGATACCAATCATGACAATTCTGGCAAGCAATATATGGACCAGATTCGAATTGTCCGCCAGACCTTAATCAATCGTGATTGGAATGAAAAAATCAAGCAGTACGTTCGTGGCTTTATGATTGAGTCTTATCTAGAAGACGGCCGTCAAAACGAACCAGAAGTATTTGGCAAGTCTATCACAGACCCTTGCCTTGGCTGGGAAAATACGGAAGTCCTCGTCAGAGAAATCTACCAAACGTTAGGAGAATAAGATGGCATTTATTGAAAAAGGTCAAGAAATCGATATTGAAGCAATCAAGGCAGAAACCCAATTGTCTGCGGAAGCCTTGCGACTAAAGGAGCGTCGTGATAGAGAAATGGCAGACATCATTTCAGGAGAAGATGACCGGATCCTTTTGGTGATTGGTCCTTGCTCTTCTGATAATGAAGAGGCTGTCTTGGAATATGCCCGTCGTTTATCTGCCTTGCAAAAGAAGGTGGCGGACAAGATTTTCATGGTTATGCGTGTTTATACAGCTAAACCTCGTACCAACGGAGACGGCTATAAAGGTTTGGTTCACCAGCCAGATACCTCTAAGGCTCCAAGTTTAATTAACGGCTTGCAGGCTGTTCGCCAGTTGCATTACCGCGTGATTACAGAGACTGGTTTGACAACGGCAGATGAGATGCTTTATCCGTCAAATCTGGTCTTGGTAGATGATTTGGTCAGCTACCATGCTGTGGGTGCTCGTTCTGTAGAAGACCAAGAGCACCGCTTTGTAGCTTCAGGAATTGATGCACCAGTCGGGATGAAAAATCCAACCTCAGGAAATCTTGGGGTTATGTTTAACGGTATCTATGCCGCTCAAAACAAACAAACCTTCCTCTTCCATGGTCAAGAAGTTGAGACTTCAGGAAATCCCTTGGCCCACGTCATCCTTCGTGGCGCAGTCAATGAATATGGGAAAAATGAGCCTAACTTTTACTATGAAACCTTGCTAAATGCCATTGAGCGCTATGAAGCCATGGGACTTGAAAATCCCTTTATCCTCATCGACACCAACCATGATAACTCAGGCAAGCAATATATGGAGCAGATTCGAATTGTTCGCCAGACCTTGCAAAATCGTGATTGGAATGAGAAAATCAAAAAGACGGTTCGAGGCTTTATGATTGAATCCTACCTAGCAGATGGTCGTCAAAACCAACCAGAGGTCTTTGGTTGCTCTATTACCGATCCTTGTCTAGGTTGGGAAAATACAGAGGCCTTGGTAGAAGAAATCTATGCTACCTTGACAAAATAAGTGAAAAGGATGGAGTTGGGGAATCTCAACTCCTTTTGATGAGAATGATAGTTGGACATGGAATTGACATCGAAGAATTAGCTTCGATAGAAAGCGCAGTTACACGACATGAAGGTTTTGCTAAGCGCGTGCTGACAGCTAAGGAGATGGAGTGGTTTAACAGTCTTAAAGGGCGCAGGAAAATCGAATATTTAGCTGGTCGCTGGTCGGCTAAAGAAGCCTTTTCTAAGGCTATGGGAACTGGTATTGGCAAGCTCAGTTTTCAGGATTTAGAAGTCTTGAACAATGAACGCGGGGCGCCTTATTTTAGTCAGTCACCATTTTCAGGAAAGATTTGGCTGTCTATCAGCCATACCGATCAGTTTGTGACAGCCAGTGTCATTTTGGAGGAAAATCATGAAAGCTAGTCCACATAGACCAACCAAGGCTCTGATTCATCTGGGAGCTATTCGACAAAATATTCAGCAAATGGGGGCTCATATCCCTGAAGGAACGCTCAAATTTGCAGTAGTCAAGGCTAATGCCTATGGGCATGGAGCTGTTGCTGTTGCGACGGCGATTCAGGATGAAGTTGATGGCTTTTGCGTTTCGAATATTGATGAAGCCATTGAACTCAGACATGCTGGACTCGGCAAACGAATCCTCATTTTAGGAGTTTCTGAAATCGAAGCTGTTGCTCTAGCTAAAGAATACGACATCACCTTGACAGTGGCTGGACTGGAGTGGATTCAAGTATTGTTAGATAAGGAAGCTGACCTAACTGGATTGACAGTTCACCTCAAGATTGATTCAGGAATGGGACGAATTGGTTTTCGAGAGGCTTGTGAGGCTGAGCAGGCTCAAGACTTGCTCCAACAACACGGTGCTCGTGTTGAAGGGATTTTTACCCACTTTGCTACTGCAGACGAGGAATCAGATGACTACTTTAATGCCCAGTTAGAACGGTTTAAAACCATTCTGTCAAGTATGAAAGGTCTTCCAGAGCTGGTTCATGCCAGCAATTCGGCAACGACTCTTTGGCATGCAGAGACTATTTTTAACGCCGTTCGTATGGGAGACGCTATGTATGGCCTGAATCCCAGCGGAGAAGTTTTAAATCTCCCTTATGATTTAAAATCAGCCTTGACCTTGGAGTCTGCTCTGGTTCATGTCAAGACAGTTCCAGCCGGAGCTTGCATGGGCTACGGAGCGACCTATCAGGCAGACAGCGAGCAAGTCATTGCGACGGTGCCAATCGGTTATGCGGATGGTTGGACACGTGACATGCAGAATTTTTTTGTCTTGGTAGATGGACAAGCTTGCCCAATCGTTGGGCGAGTATCTATGGACCAAATCACCATTCGTCTGCCTAAGCTTTATCCCTTAGGAACCAAGGTAACATTGATTGGTTCTAACGAGGGTAAGGAGATAACGGCTACTCAGGTAGCGACCTACCGTGGGACTATTAACTACGAGGTGGTTTGTCTTCTCAGCGACCGCATTCCGAGAGAATATCATTAAACCAACGAAAGGAGTGGAGCATGAATCTACATCAACCCTTGCATGTCTTGCCTGGTGTGGGACCAAAGTCAGCAGAAAAATACGCCAAACTAGGAATTGAAAACTTGCAAGACCTCTTGCTCTACTTTCCTTTCCGTTATGAAGACTTCAAAACCAAGCAAGTATTGGAACTAGAGGACGGGGAGAAGGCAGTCCTATCTGGTCAAGTCGTGACTCCTGCCAGTGTCCAGTATTATGGATTCAAGCGCAATCGTCTGCGCTTTAGCCTCAAGCAAGGAGAAGTCGTTTTTGCGGTGAATTTCTTTAACCAGCCCTATCTAGCTGATAAGATAGAGTTGGGAGCAACCCTTGCCGTCTTTGGAAAATGGGACCGTGCCAAGGCTAGTTTGACTGGGATGAAGGTCCTGGCTCAGGTGGAAGATGACCTCCAGCCTGTTTATCGCTTGTCTCAGGGAATCAGTCAGGCCAGTCTGGTCAAGGTCATCAAGACGGCTTTTGATCAGGGACTGGACCTCTTGATTGAGGAAAATCTTCCCCAGTCTTTGCTGGACAAATACAAACTCATGTCCCGTTGTCAGGCAGTCCGCGCCATGCATTTTCCTAAGGATTTGGCAGAATACAAGCAGGCCCTTCGCCGTATCAAGTTTGAGGAACTCTTTTATTTCCAAATGCAGTTACAGACGCTCAAGTCTGAAAATAGAGTTCAGGGAAGCGGTCTGGTCCTGGACTGGTCTCAGGAAAAAGTGACAGCTGTCAAAGAAAGCCTTCCTTTTGCCCTGACCCCAGCTCAGGAAAAGAGTTTGCAGGAAATTTTGACCGACATGAAGTCCGATCACCACATGAATCGTCTCCTACAAGGAGATGTGGGGAGCGGAAAAACGGTAGTCGCTGGTTTGGCTATGTTTGCGGCAGTGACAGCTGGCTACCAATCAGCCCTCATGGTACCAACAGAAATTCTCGCAGAGCAACATTTTGAGAGTTTACAGAACCTTTTTCCAGACTTGAAACTGGCTCTTTTGACAGGTTCCTTGAAAGCTGCAGAAAAGAGAGAAGTCTTGGAGACTATTGCCAAGGGTGATGCTGATTTGATTATCGGAACCCACGCTCTGATTCAGGATGGGGTGGATTATAATCGCCTGGGTTTGATTATCATCGATGAGCAGCACCGTTTTGGTGTGGGGCAAAGGCGTATTCTAAGGGAAAAAGGCGACAATCCAGATGTTCTCATGATGACAGCGACTCCTATTCCACGGACGCTGGCTATCACAGCCTTTGGCGATATGGATGTTTCCATTATCGACCAGATGCCAGCAGGACGGAAACCTATTGTGACACGCTGGATCAAACATGAGCAATTACCTCAGGTCTTGACTTGGTTAGAGGGGGAAATTAAAAAAGGTTCACAAGCCTATGTTATCTCTCCTTTGATTGAAGAATCAGAAGCTCTGGATTTGAAAAATGCCATTGCCTTATCAGAGGAATTGACGGCTCATTTTGCTGGTAAGGCAGAGGTGGCTCTTCTACATGGTAAGATGAAGAGTGACGAAAAAGACCAGATTATGCAGGAGTTCAAAGAGAGAAAAACGGATATTCTGGTTTCGACGACGGTTATCGAGGTTGGGGTCAATGTTCCCAATGCGACCGTTATGATTATCATGGATGCCGATCGGTTCGGGCTCAGCCAACTTCACCAGCTCAGAGGTCGTGTTGGTCGGGGAGATAAGCAGTCTTATGCAGTTCTCGTTGCCAATCCCAAGACGGATTCTGGGAAAGACCGCATGCGCATCATGACAGAAACGACCAATGGATTTGTCCTTGCGGAGGAAGATTTGAAAATGCGTGGTTCTGGTGAGATTTTTGGAACCAGACAGTCAGGACTTCCAGAATTCCAAGTGGCTGATATTATCGAAGATTTTCCGATTTTAGAAGAAGCCAGAAAAGTTGCTAGTTACATTAGTTCGATAGAAGCTTGGCAAGAGGATCCAGAATGGCGCATGATTGCCCTTCATTTGGAAAAGAAAGAACATCTAGATTAAGCTTTCTCTAAGGAAATCTTATACTCAATGAAAATCAAAGAGCAAACTAGGAAGCTAGCCGCAAGCTGTACTTGAGTACGGTA
>NZ_JVJI01000021.1:0-4967 GCF_001072665.1 Streptococcus pseudopneumoniae
CGAAGTCAGCTCAAAACACTGTTTTGAGGTTGTAGATAGAACTGACGAAGTCAGCTCAAAACATGGTTTTGAGGTTGTAGATGAAACTGACGAAGTCAGTAACCATACCTACGGCAAGGTGAAGCTGACATGGTTTGAAGAGATTTTCGAAGAGTATTAACTGAAAAGCATGACTAGGAATATCATTGAATGTGGTTAGCTAAATCTTCCTGAGCTTTTTTATTTGACTCAGCTTTTTCTTTCAGCCATTTTTCATAGAGTTCTTGATACTGTTTAGCCGTGACTGGCTCTTTTTGCAATTCAACATATTTGTAGTTGTCCGCATTTCCTTTATGACCAACGAATGAGAATGGACCTGTAAACGGTACACTCTTACGGAAGATTGGGTTGGCTCCACCACTTTGAACTGGTAGGAAGAGGGCACTATCTGTCAACCAAGCTTGGGCTTCAGCATATTTTTCATAGCGAGCTTGAGTATCTGTGATTTCCGCATCAGCCTGATCCAAGAGTTTCTTGTAGTCAGCAAGACCAATCTTATCCTTGACTTCCTTGTCTTTTCCTTCAGACAAGCCCATATTTTTCAACTGAGAACCTGTCTCTGGGTCTAGAATCGCTAGGTAAGTCTTAGGATCTGAGTAGTCTCCACCCCATCCTGAGATGTCAATATCGTAGTCTTTTTGTTCTGCTGTATCTGCAAAGTAGGTTGCCTGGTCTTTTTCATCTGGAGAAAGTTGGATAACATCGATGACAACATTATCCTTACCAAGGGTTTCTTCCACTGTTTGTTTGAAAGATCCAGCCTGTTGCACATCCAACTTAGCAGTCTGGTCAACTGGCATATCCAAATGAATTGGGAAAGTTACTCCCTGTGCTTGCAGACTTTCTTTGGCCTTGGCAAACTTCTCTTTGGCCTTTTCAGGATTCAAGAAGGCTTGCTTACCATCGTTTAGATTGATATTTGCCCAATCTTTACCATAGTTGACAATTTTCTCATTGACAATGTCACCGAAGTTCTTATCGCCAACTTGGACAAAGTCACTTGGTGTAACCGTATTACGCAAGATACGGTCTGCTCCTTCTTCACCATTTGTCTGTGCTGCATAAGCATGACGGTCAAAGGCAAAGTTGATAGCCTGACGGAAATCTTTATTTTGCATAGCTGCGCGTGAATCTGTCTTTTCCTTATCAGACTGTTTCATAGTCTGCTTGTAGCTTTGACGATTCACGTTGAAAAGATAATAGAAAGTAACTGAGTTTTGTGGTGTATAGGTAATCTTGTCCTCATTGCCCTTCTTGAGTTCAGCAAAGACTGAACTTGTTGGGAAGATACGACCATCTGTGTAGTTGCCTTCCAAAAATCCTCTTGTAATGCTATCTTGGTCAGAACCGTCAAAGAAAGAAAGCTTCACTTTCTCGATTTTAACATTGTCCTTATCCCAATAGTTAGGATTTTTATCAAATTCAATCAAAGATTTTGATGTGAATGATTTAAATAAGTAAGGACCATTTGACAAGATACTTGATGGTGTCACACTTCCAAAGTCATCTCCCTTAGACTTCAAGAAAGCTTCGTTTACAGGACTAAGAATACTTGCTGTTGTTTTAGAGTTCCAATAAGTTTCAGGTTGGTTGAGGGTGTATTGGAGTGTGTAATCATCCACTGCCTTAACACCAACAGTTCCAAAATCAGATGATTTCCCTTCAACATAGTCTGCTAGCCCTTTGATAGAATCTTGTACCAAGTACAAGTTTTCAGCCTTTTTATCAGCCGCATACTTAAGACCAGTCACAAAGTCATGAGCTGTTACATCCGCATACTCTTCTCCTTCAGAAGTGTACCATTTTGCCCCCTGACGGATTTTATAAGTGTAGGTCAAACCATCTTTTGACACTGTCCATGACTCAGCCATAGATGGAATGAGATTGCCATACTGGTCGTTTTCCAACAAACCATCAATCAAGTTGGTTGTGATACTAGATGTAGAGTCTCGGGTAGAGGTAATATAATCCAAGGTATCTGGGTTATTGACAAAGATATAAGAGTAAGTCTTGTCAGCATTACTTGATTGAGATGATCCACACGCTGCTAGAGCTAGACCTGCTGTCAAAGCCATAGCTCCAAACAGCATCACTTTTGATTTCTTCATGATTATTCTCCATTTTTTACAGTATGTGAAATATTATACACTATTCAAACAAAAATATAAAGTATTTTGTACTTTTTTACAAAAATAAAAATCAGTAGACTCGAGTTCCTACTGATTTTTGATAGAATTCGTTTGGATTATGCAGCCAAAACTTTGCGTCCTTTACGACGACGAGCTGCCAATACGCGACGACCGTTTTTAGTTGACATACGGTTACGGAATCCGTGTTTGCGCGCACGACGAAGTTTACTTGGTTGATAAGTACGTTTCACGATGAATACCTCCTCATAGATTTTGTATTCGTTTAGCCGGCTATAAAGTGATCAGTTACTAAACATACTTTACTATTCTATCTGATTCTTTCACTTTTGTCAATAGCTCTAGGCAAATGTTTCCAGCTTTTTAGCGCTTTTTCGAATGTAAGCCCTATCTACGATACTGTTTCAAGAAACGAGTCATCTTTTCTTGGATTTGGGCTAGTTCATCAACACGAGGAAGGTAAACAATACGGAAGTGGTCTGGTTCCTGCCAGTTGAAGCCTCGACCATGAACCAAGAGAACCTTTTCCTGCTTCAAGAAATCAAGGACAAATTGCTCATCATCATCGATACGGTACATATTGCGGTCGATTTTAGGGAAGATATAGAGCCCAGCCTTGGGTTTAACCGCAGACAAACCTGGAATATCTTGAATAGCATTGTAGATGAAGTTTCTTTGTTCATAAATCCTACCACCTGGAAGGAGCAATTCATCGACTGATTGGTGACCACCCAAGGAAGTTTGCACGACTTGTTGAGCTAAAACGTTAGAGCAAAGGCGCATATTGGACAGCATATTGAGCCCTTCGATATAGCCCTTGACATGAGTCTTAGGTCCAGACAAGACCATCCAACCTACACGGAAACCAGCGATACGGTGAGATTTTGATAGACCATTCATGCTGACACAGAAAACATCTGGTGCCAAGCTAGCGACAGGCGTATGCACATGACCATCCATGACCATGCGGTCGTAAATTTCATCCGCAAAGATAATCAAATCATTTTGACGGGCAATCTCAATAATCTCCAGCAAGAGTTCCTTAGGATAAAGGGCTCCAGTTGGGTTATTTGGATTGATAAGGACGATTGCCTTGGTATTGGAAGTGATTTTTGACTTAATATCGTCAATATCTGGGTACCATTCTGCAGCTTCATCACAGACATAGTGAACGGCATTTCCCCCAGCTAGGCTGACAGCTGCTGTCCAGAGAGGATAGTCTGGCATTGGCACCAAGACCTCATCCCCATTGTCCAAAAGCCCCTGCATGGACATAACAATCAACTCACTAACACCATTTCCAAGGTAAATATCATCAATATCCACATTTGGGAATTTCTTCAACTGGCAATACTGCATGATAGCCTTACGGGCTGAGAAAATTCCTTTAGAGTCAGAATACCCTTCACTATCCCGCGCATTCATAATCAAGTCATGAATGACCTCGTCTGGCGCTGTAAAGCCAAATTCTGCTGGATTTCCTGTATTCAGACGTAAAATCTTTTCTCCATTTGCTCGCATTCGCATGGCTTCTTCCAAAACAGGACCACGGATATCATAAGCAACATGCTCTAACTTACTAGACTTGTTATATTCTTTCATCTTGTTTCCTCAATTCATCAGGATAGTAACATTATACCACTAGAAAGAAAATGCGACAAGTTTACTGAAATGTGTTACTAAAATCCTACAGAAGAAAAACCTCACTAAGAGCGAGGTCAAGACAGGGGAGATAGCAGGTATTTTGCGAAAGTCACATCACATACCAAAAGATAAACCTAGAAAAAGCAAGCCTAAAAAGGAGTCATAAAGAAGATTGAACATGAGGAAAAGCCCCCATATCATCAAGTAATCCCAACGCCCACTTCGTTTTGCAACCAGGAATAATAGAAAATGGTAGAGTAGGTGAAAGACTAAAAAGCCAACAAAACCTGGATAGAGAAGCGGAATTAGCTTCTCTAATTGCCAGACCATGATAACTTCTAGCAAGACTGAAGCTAGGATGATTCCATAATAAAGGAAATTTGAATTTTTTGTTTCTTGAAAAGAGCTTTTCATCATTCTCCCTCCCTTCACTTGTTTCCTGCTATCCTTTCTTTTATTTTATCATATATTTATATAGTTTTTAAGCGCTAACATTCTTTTGAAAAATACTTTTTTTACTTTACTTCTATAGTGAAAAGGTTTACAATAATAGTAAGAAAATTTCAGGAGGTTTCATTATGGCACAACGTTACCAAAATATCATGGTCGCAATCGATGGTTCTAAAGAAGCGGACTTGGCTTTTGTCAAGGGAGTTCATTCTGCTCTACGAAACGACGCTAAGCTCACCATCGCACATGTCATTGACACACGCGCGCTCCAAAGCGTATCCACCTTTGATGCTGAAGTTTACGAAGAACTCCAAGTCGACGCTGAAAGTCTGATGAAAGAGTACGAAAAACGTGCTAAAGATGCTGGTGTGGCAGATGTTCATATCGTCATTGAAATGGGAAATCCAAAAACCCTCTTGGCACGTACTATTCCCGATGCTGAAGAAGTGGACCTCATCCTCGTTGGCGCAACTGGTCTCAACGCCTTTGAACGCCTCTTGGTCGGTTCTTCATCTGAATACATTCTCCGCCATGCTAAGGTCGATTTGCTGGTGGTGAGAGAACAAGAAAAAACCTTATAATCACAAAGAAAAGGAGCCCCTAGCTCCTTTTTGTTTACTATTTATACTCTTCGAAAATCTCTTCAAACCACGTCAACGTCGCCTTGCCGTACTCAAGTACAGCCTG
>NZ_JVJI01000022.1:0-214 GCF_001072665.1 Streptococcus pseudopneumoniae
AATTGGAACAGCGGCTTATGGGGCGTCTAATGCAGGGGAAGGGATTCATAACATCCAACTTGGAAATGCAGGGGATATTCATACGAAATCCTATAATCGTATCCGAGATACGCTTTTCATGGGGAATGACAAGCTGTATCATGATGTTGGTAATGTCTTTGTGACGGCGAGTGCCATCATGATTCCCATAGGGCAGACTCAGAGCGTTGTCAAG
>NZ_JVJI01000023.1:0-638 GCF_001072665.1 Streptococcus pseudopneumoniae
AGACATTGAAGTCTTAAAAATAGTCGAAACACCTTTAGGAATCTTTAAAGATCAGGGAGTTAAGATCAAGAGTTTAGAAGGCCAAGACATCGATAACTTTTTAAATTCTATTGAAAAGTAATTTTTTGATGCTTTATCGCCATTAAAATAGCTTGTAAGGAACTTGTTTATTCACTTTTAGTTATAGGCAAGTTCCTGTTTTTACATTAAGTGAGAATCTCCAAGGTCAGGCCATCTCGAGTATGCGCACCTACCTAGTAGAGGTGCATGGGACTCTCCTTCAGACTCTGGTCAACCTGATGAATGACTACTCAACCAATCTCCTACTGTACAAGGATGGTTACTACCAGATTGATGGTGATCTTCATACAAAGCTTCCAAGTAAGGTATTTACAAACCTTCATAGTGCTTTAAAGAGTTCACGGGACGATTTGAAGGGTGAGATTGAGCTCTTGAACACGACCAAGGACAAGATTTCAGACTTGGTGAGCTACGAAGGAAGCAGTCATACCAGTACGGTCATGAACTATAACTTTCTCATGAACCAGCTCAAGAACTTGGATACCTCCATCACTCAGTATGAAAGTAACCATGCAAGTCAGGATTTGGTTGCCTTTAAGGAACTCTTGTCGGCGACC
>NZ_JVJI01000024.1:0-211 GCF_001072665.1 Streptococcus pseudopneumoniae
GGTCACCACACCAATTGCCAGGTCTTTCCAACCGTTCTTGGCTCGATCCTCTGCAGCCAAGGCTTCAAAACGAACCTTGTCCCTCTCCTGGGCAGCCTTCACTCGTTCAACACGACTCTCCATCTGCTTGGTTGCCTGTTGGTAGGCCATCGCAAAGCGTTGGACAGACTGGAGTTTGGCGAAATCACCCGACTGATAAGTCCCTACAGTC
>NZ_JVJI01000025.1:0-1181 GCF_001072665.1 Streptococcus pseudopneumoniae
AGTATGGAACCGATGGACCGTCAGAGATATCTTCAATGGCACAAATATGCGGAGGCAGGTATCAGTCCTTCAGACCGCGTAAGAGTGTTGGAAATTTCGGAAAAAGCGCCCAAAATAAAAATGATTGATGGTCTGGATCAACAATCTGTTTTTAAAAATATTGAAGCAATTGATACGGAAATTACTCCCCGTCCTGAACCAGAAGGATACTTACACCCTGACTACCTAGAGGCTCATAAGCATTTATTTGATAATGGAGCTGCTAAATTTCAAAAATTTCAGCCTAGCGAGAGTTGGAATGAGGGTATTGTTGGGGGTGATGATAGAACAAGTTTTTGGTTAAGTAAGGATCATGCAGATATCATTCAAGACATTGCTAGAGGGGATAATCGTATTTACGAAACATTGTTAGGATTTGATGATGGATACTTAGGAGATGGTCCACTTTATCGTTTGGATGTCACTCCAGAAGTAGTAGCAGAAAAAGGTATTTCAATACCAAGTGGTAATGAAGCTGGAGCCAATAAATGGTGGCGTCCAGGTGGAAGAACATATCCAGGAGATATGCCAGAAGGCGTAATGAAAGATATTAGTACAAAGAGTGGAGATCATACATGGAACATAGTAAATTAGCTTGGGAAGATGTTAGTAAGTTTGAGGAAATAAAAGGTTATGGACAACATGTTTGGCGACATCATGAGAAATATTTTTTTGTTACAGATGAAGGAGGAATAGCAGAACAGAGGGTAGTCTATGAATTACCATTAGAACTATTTCAATTATTAAAGTCTGGGGAAAAAACACTTAAAGAAATTCATTTTAAGCTAAAAAAAGACTGTTGGCCACCGAACGTGACACAAGAAGAAGCTAATAGAAATTTCTTGAGGCAATATCCAGAAGCTTTAAGAGGAAATCCTAAAGCGCAAGGCTTATTCACAAAGGCTGAACTGGAAGAAATATTACCCGAAGGGGCTGAAATTCTAGCGAGCAAAGATTAAGATAACCCTTTCTATCTATGTTAGAAATGAATCAAATAAGAGTTTACTAATATTTTATTGGTAAACTCTTGCTTTAAATAGAATTCTCTACAAAGACAAGTGAATGCCTACTCCGCCAGTATCTCCTCTGCCCAATCACGGATTACTTCCATCGATGAAAAATTGGAACGTCTTCGTACGGCC
>NZ_JVJI01000026.1:0-37947 GCF_001072665.1 Streptococcus pseudopneumoniae
CAAACCGCGTCAACGTCGCCTTGCCGTACTCAAGTACAGCCTGCGGCTAGTTTCCTAGTTTGCCCTTTGATTTTCATTGAGTATAAACAGATAAGAAAAAGCCCTGTTCCTCAAATCGAGGAGCAAGGCTTTTTGAGTTTCAATTATTCTTCTGTTCCAAGGAAGTTTTTAGCAACAAGGGCTGCAAGAATCCCACCAACGATTGGAGCAAGGATGAAAATCCATACTTGTTGAAGGGCTGAGCCACCTACCAAGACAGCTGGTGCCAAGCTACGAGCTGGGTTTACTGAAAGTCCAGTAATGTTCAATCCCACAAGGATCATGGCCATCAAGGACAAACCGATTACCAAACCAGCAATCGCACCATTGCCCTTGCTTGCTGATGTCACAGTCATGATAACCAAGACAAACAAGAAAGTTGCGATTACTTCAAACAAGAAACCACCAAAGACAGTGACACCGTTTGCCAAGGCATTTTCACCAAGACTATCAGTTGACATACCTGAGTTAGCCAAGAGGAAGAATACCGCGCCAGAAGCGATGAAGGCTCCAACAACTTGTCCAAGGATGTAGTTGACAAGGTCTTTTGATGACAAGCGTTTGTTTACAAACATAGCAATCGAAACAGCTGGGTTCAAGTGAGCCCCTGAAACAGTTCCGATTGAGAAAGCTGCAACCACGATTGCCAGACCAAAGGCAAAGGCAATCCCTAGGTGACCAAGGCCATTTCCAAAAACAACGGCTCCTGTCCCAATGAACACAAGCATGAACGTACCGATTAACTCAGCGACAAATTTTTTCATTCTCTTTCTCCTTTTTTCAAAACTAGATACTAGTCTATCAAAAGAGGGAAAGGGTTTCAAGAAAATTGATTGGAAATTTCGTATCAGTTGCAATACTGTTTTCAAAAATTGTATATTTTTAATGTATTGCAATTAGTTGTAAATCTCTATATTTGATGGTTATACTATACTGAATAAAATAGGAGTTTATATTAATCTTTTTAAAAAGCACAGAACTCTCTATTTAATCCATTCCCCATTGTAATTGACATGATATCCATCAGGTGTAGTTGTATTGACTGCTAAAGCACCAGAACTGTAAGCATAATACCATTTCCCTGAAACAGCGAACCATCCTGTTTGCATAGAGCCTGAGTTATTCAAATAGTACCATGAGCCACTTGATTTGACCCATCCTGTTTGCATATCCCCTGAACCACTGAGATAATACCACGAACTACCTGATTGAACCCATCCAGTCTGCATCCAGCCCGAGCGATCAAAATGATACCATTTTCCATTGATTAGCTCCCATCCATTGGATGTATAGGAACCATTGTTATGTCTATACCACCAACGACCAGATGATTGAATCCAACTTCCTTTGGAAGCAAGTCTTACTTTTAATGCTTCAGATACTTTGATGTATTCTTTCTTAGCATTTTCCTTTTTAACTTTTGCATTTTTTAGTTTAGCATTTGCATTTTCAAGTGCTTTTTTAAATTCCTCAAGCTTCTGTTTAGCGATAATTAAACTTTTTTTAGCTTCATCGAGTTTTCTTGGAGCATTTTTGAGAGCAAGGACATGTTGTTTCGCCTTCAACAAATCGTTTTTGACATTAAGTAATGACTGTTCCGCATTCTTACTAGCATGAGATTTATTATTTTTGATTGCTTTCAATCGATTTAATTGAGATTCTTGCTTCGAAAGTTCAGATTTAGCAATATTTAACGCAGTTTGTTGTTTACTCAACTCAGATTTAGCAGATTTTAAAACGTTTAACTTGGATTGATTTTGTTTTGTTAAGTCTGAAAGACGTTTTTTAGTTTTATCCAGATTTTTTTGATCTGTATTCAATGTTGTTTTAGCAATTGTAAGATTTTTGTTTAGTGATGAAATTTTATCCCTCATTAAAGTTTCTTCGTTTTTTTGTTTTCGATTGAAACTATCCAGAGCCTCTTTAGCTTTTGTATAAGCTGGATTTTTAGGATGTGTGATTTCATTCCAAACATAACGGAAAGTTGTCTTCGGTAAAAATTTTACACGTTTACCGTTAAAATAAAATTCACTATGGTCTGGATCACCATCTTTATTTTCTGCTCTGGCTAAAAAATATGAACTGCTTGGATTATAATAATAGGTCTTACCATTATAAACATAGCTTCTTTTTTCAGATGGGCTAATCACTGTTGGTAATGTATCATAAACACCTTTTGCTTCACTAATGAAAGTCATTACACCATAATTTCCAAAAGTTGTTTTTTTACTTGACGATGCTCCAAGAGCAAATCCAGTCCCTGATGCAGCAAGCAAGGGAATTCTATGGCCATAGTTAAAAGTATTTGCTTCTTTCGGAGTTGATGCACCATATAATGATGCATTACTATAATCATTAAAGTAAGATAGAAGCTCTTTATAAGCAAGTTCTTTTTCACTCAATCGACTCTTTTCTGGAACTGAACCAGCTGTAGCATTTTCTGTTGCATCCTTAAAACCAAAATCTTGATTTTTTAGTTTTGTATCATGTGACAGTTTATCATTTGCCACCATTTCATCTGCCCTAGCTTTTCCATATTTCAAAGCCTTTTCAGTCACAGGTGGCACTGGAATATCAATGCCATTTATTCTCCGCAACTCGATTAAGTAGTTACGAACGTATTCAGAAACTTTCTTATAATCAACCACATGAGGAGTATGGATATCATCCTTAGATTTTACAACAATTGTTTCTGTTCTTTCACCACTAAAATTCACATCTTCGTTCGCAGCAACATAATTGGTCTTACCATCTCTTCCTACGAAAGTTTTTTCATCAAGTGGAGGAGTCTTAGACTCACTTTCACTAACAGAATTTGATTTAATCTCATGAGAAACCGTTACTGTATGGAACTCATCCCCAGCAGATTTTAAATTCTTTTCAAGAGTAGAACGTGTCTTATTTCCTCTTTCTATAAGCGCTTTTCGTTCTTGCTCTGTTTTTGATACTGAACTCGCTAAAGAACTTACTTTATTTTGGTTGGCTTTCACTTTCGCATCCAATTTCTCAGTTTCTTGTTGAATCTCGCGTAGTGTATTCCAATCAAAAGTTTTCTCTGCTTCTGTTACTTTATTTTGTGCTTTTTTTACATCAACTGCTCGCTGAGCAACTTGAGTTTTTGCCTTATTAACAACTGTTTCTTGTTTTTCAACACTTGCTTGGGCTTGTTTCTCATCTTGTTTTGCCCCTGCCAACCTATCTTCAGTTTTCTTGACAGTTACTTGTTTGGCTACAAGATCCTTTTCTACATTTTTAATTTTTTCAGGACTAGCTTGTTTAGCAAATTTTTGTGCTTGTTTCAAAGCATCATCAGCTTTGTTCTTATTTGTGACAGTAGATGTATACTCTTGTTGCATTTTATCAACAAGCTTCTGAGCATTTTTTTCTTCCTCAATTGTTTGATTCAGTTTTATTTCCGCATTTTTTACATCAGATTCTGAAACGTCAGCATCCTTTTTAGTTTCTGATTGGTTAACAGTTGACTTAGTCGAATGTTTATTTACAACCTCATCAGCTTGTGCATGACCATTAAAAGCAGTTACCATTGCAGTTGCAACGCCCAAACCAATCAACACTTGTTCCTTTTTCATAAAATCACCCTTTCTTTAAAATATTTACCTTATCTATACAAATCATATTATTTATATTTTACAAATAATCTTCTCTAGCCATAAATAGATTCAATTTTCTTTATACCTTGCTCTCTCAATTAAATACAATCTGATAGAAAATGAAGTAATTAACTATCAATACTAGTTCTATAGCAAGTTCAAATTTAACATCACGACCTTCAACAGCATTTTTGAAAATAGCTACAACTAATCCAAATAGAATGACGCTTAACAAGCCCATAAACATCACTCTAGAACAACCTCTCTATCCCCTTACTCTCCCAACTGGGCACTGTAGGCGATGATCTGGTCAACTGTGTCAGACAAGAATTGGATGGTATCACGGAGTGGTTTGTCTGTTGAAATATCTGCTCCGATAATCATAGCTGACTCAAGTGGTGTCTTGCTACCACCTGATTTGAGAAGATTGAGCCAATCTTCAGCTCCAGTTTCAGAATGTTTCAGATGAAGGTAACCCGCAGTCGAGATGACTAGCCCTGCTGAGTAGGTGTAACTATACAAGCCCATGTAGTAGTGAGCTTGGCGCATCCAAGTCAGAGCTGCATCATCATCAATCTCAATAGCATCTCCCCAGAAATCCGTCAAGACTTCCTTCATAATGCTGTTGAGTTTGCTTGCCCCGAAGGTTTCTCCTTCTTCAATCAATGTATATACTTTACGCTGGAAGGCTGCTTCCAAGAGGTGGGTGATGAAATTATGGAAGTAGGTGTCTGTCAAGCGGTGAGCCAGAGCGAAGCGTTTTTGACGAGGGTCGTCAGATTGGTGCTCCAAGTAGTCACTGAGAAGCAATTCATTGAAGGTTGACGGTGCTTCAACATAGTAGGTCGACATGTGGGCGTTAAAGTAGCTTTGGTGATTGTCTGAGAAGATGAATTGACCAGAATGCCCGATTTCATGAATCAAGGTATAGACATCGCTCAAACGACCTGTCCAACTCATGAGGACATAAGGATGCACGCGATATGGATCCGCCGCATAGCCACCAGAATCCTTGTCACTATTGGCAGCGAAGTCCACCCAGCGCTCTTCTTGATAGCGAGCAACTTCCTGACAATATTCTTGCCCCAAAGGTTCTACTGACTTCATGACCAAATCATAGGCGTCGTCAATAGTCACTTCAGGATTGAGGGCGCTGTCCAAGTCCAATTTCCAGTCTGCAAAAGTCATCTTTTCAAGACCATTTACCTTGGCAACGTGCTTGAGGTATCTCTGAGCAACGGGAGCAAAGTCCTTCATGATGAGGTCAATCTGACGATCAAACATAGCACGATCCACTTCCTGCTCAGATAAAAGATAATCAAAGACTGAGTCGTAGCCCTTCATATCTGCCAATAGTTTTTCAGACTTGACTTGGGCTAGATAGGCTGCGGCTGCCGTATTTTGGTGCTTACGAAGTCCTTCTGAGAAGGAACGGAAAGATTTCTCACGAACCTCAGCATCCTCGTGGTTTTGGTAGAAATTCTCATAGGTGACAAAGCTGTTTTTGTAGGTCTTGCCATGGGCTTCAAAGTCAGCCATTTCGAAATCCCCAGCACGCATCTTAGTATAAATATCCTGCGGACTGTAGAAAACTTCACCGAGATTGGTCAAGGCCTTCTCCACATCAGCCCCTAGATAGTGGGCTTTTTTGATTTTGGCCTGACGAATGGCCGCCGTCAAATGAGGCAATTTACCCAAACGGTCCAAGACTTCCTCATCAGCTTCCACCAAGGCATCGTCAAAGAAGGTCAAGGCTACGCTGGCATCAGTTTCAAATTCCATCCCAGCTTGGGCAATGTTAGCAAATTCTTCATTGCTATAGTCTGTCGTCTGAGGCATAAAACCATAGTTGCCAATATGACTCATCTGAATGTAGATTTGTTCCAATTCCGCAAAGGCATTCTCAAAATCCTCAAAAGTATGAAGATTGTCCTTGTAATCACGACTAAATTGATTGATGTCTTCGCGAGCCTTCTCGATTGCACGCAAGAAATCCTCACGATCTTGGTATAGGGCTGTTAAATCCCAAAGTTCCTTCTCTGGAAATTCTGAACGGTGTTTTTGTTCCATTTTCTTCCTCTTATTTCTCTAATTCTAATAAAACACTAAGGGCTGATAAAGCGTAAAGCGGTGCTGTTTCTGCTCGCAAAATGCGAGGGCCAAGTCCTGCCAAGACTGCTCCCTTAGCTTCAAAACTTTCGATTTCTGCAGGTGACAGACCACCTTCTGGACCAAAGATAAAGAGCAATTTGGCTCCTTTTTCAAGACCAGCGACCGTTTGTAAGAGCGCAGCGGCTTCACCTTCTTTGGCCGACTCTTCATAAGCCACTATGATAGAGTCAAACTGGTCCAGTTGGGCTAGAAAATCTACTTTCTTATCAAAAAGCTGGATACTTGGAACAACATTACGCTTGCTTTGCTCGGACGCTCCAAGGGCAATTTTTTCTAGTTTTTCGACCTTTTTACCCAATTTCTTGCCATCCCATTTGGCAACTGACCAGTCTCCAGGAAAGGCCCAGATTTGGTTAGCTCCGAGCTCGGTTACTTTTTGAGTGATAAACTCCAGCTTGTCTCCCTTGGGAAATCCAGATGCAATGGTTACTTGAACGGGCAGTTCCACATTGTCATCTAGTTCTTCTACCAATTCAAACTGACGGGCTTCCACATCCAGCACGCGCGCCAAGCGCTTAATTCCATCCTCAAAGACTAAGGTCACCTCATCATCTTCTTTCAAGCGCATAACCTGAAACATATGCTTGCTGCTTTCCTTGTCCTCGATGGTGACAGGAGAGATAGCACTGCCTTTGACAAAATACTGTTGCATGCTAGCCTCCAATCACACCGGAAATATCCTTGGTTTTCTTAAAGACACAGGCATTCCACTCCCCTTGAATCATGTGAGTTTCTAGGAAAAATCCTGCTGACTCAGCCGACTCTCGCACCATGTCCCACTTGTCCTTGATAATGCCACTCATGATGAGGTATCCTTCATCTTTAACCAAGCGATAAGCATCCTCTGTCAGATGAATGAGAATATCCGCCAAGATATTAGCCACGATGACATCCGCCTCAATCTCAACACCCTTAAGCAAATCTCCAGCAGCTACATGGATGTTTTCCATGCCAGGGTTGAGCTCAATATTTTCCTGAGCCACACGAACTGCCACATCATCTAGATCGTAGGCAAAGATTTCCTTGGCACCAAGAAGAGAGCTAGCAATAGAAAGGACACCTGATCCAGTCCCCACATCTAGCACTGTTTCGCCACCACGAAGAACCTGCTCCAAAGCAAAAAGGCTCATCTTAGTGGTTGGATGGGTCCCAGTTCCGAAGGCCATACCAGGATCCAGCTTGATAATCTTTTCCCCAGCAGTCGCCTCGTAGTCCGTCCAAGACGGTACGATGGTCAAGTCATGGGTAATACGAGCTGGTTCGTAGTATTTCTTCCAGTTGTCTGCCCAGTCTTCCTCAGCCAAGGCAGTCGTCCCCATCTTGACCTCACCCAAATCCATAAAATCTGTCAATTCTGCCAGACGTGCCTGCAAATCTGCCTCAACCGTTGCTACATCAACTGTATCAGGGTAGTAGGCGGTCACTACGATTTCTTCTTGCTGCTCAACCTCTGGGAAAATCTCTCCGAAGCGGTCAACATTTCCCACATAGTCCATACTGTCTTCGATTGCGACTCCTTGGGCACCTAGCTCAATCAAGAGATTGGAAACCAACTCCTCCCCCTCACGCTTGACTGTAACTTTTAACTCTTGCCATGTTTCCATATTTAAGATACCAAGCCCGTAAAACACAAAGCCAAAATAGGAAATTCTCTGAAGACGCTTGTGTCTAAGAGAAGTTTATCTTTTTGGCACAGTGTTTAGGGCGAGTTCAGTTTAGAAATGTAACTGAACCATCCTTTCTAATCACTTACTTTTAAATAATCTTTTAGTCTCTCTTGCAACTGAGGTACAACTTGACTGGAACTAAGAAATTCCTCCACATTCATGAGCTGATAGCCCTGTCCTTCGTCGCCAAAGATGATACTATCAAACTGCTCCTGCGTTAACTTGCCAACTAGAAAAACGGATTGTTTATCCGCAAAAAGCATACTTGGGTAAACCTTCGCCCAAATCAGACAATCCTCAGTCAGATGAATTCCCAGCTCTTCATAAACTTCACGCGCCGCACACTCAAAAGGACTTTCATCGCCTTCACGTCCACCACCGGGCAACTCCCACATATTGGGCCAGGGAATGCTTGACTTATCATCGCGTAAGATAGTCAAGATCTTATCCCCACAAAACAAAGCAATCTTGCAGCCTGTGAAATCAGAAATTTCTAGTTCCATGTCAAACTCCTAATATCTCGGATAAGGATAAAATTCTCCCTCTTCCAAGCCAACTTTTCCTTCTTCAAAGACTTCTTGGTTCCATTCCATGACAAATTCTTCTGCTTCTGGGTCTTCCAAAAAGTCCATGAGCGCATCCAGCCCAACCTCAGCAGTATCTTTGAGGAAAAGGGCAAAATAAGCTAAAAATTCACGGGAAAATCCCTTTTTAGGCAGGTAAGGGATGACAGTCAAATAGTCTTCCTCATTGACTGTTGATTTGGCTGGATTGTAAAAAAGCACTGCTTCTTCAAAGAGAATGTCATCTGATGAAACCTCTCCATCTTCACCCACCATCTCCACACCTGCAGCATTTTGCGCTTCCAACAGAAAACTCACTTCAACCGCGTGGTTGCGCTTGTCCCAACTAATCTCAAAGTCAAAGGGAAAATTCTTCTCCAACTCTTCCTCTAAAACATCTAAAAATCCATATGTTGCCATTTTGTCCTCTTTCTATGCGACTCTTTAATCGCCCCGATTACTCGGAAATGTGCTAAAATAGATACTACCATCTTACCACATATACATCAGAAAATCCACGTTAGAAAGGACTGCTATGCCAGACAATCTCGCGCTTCGCATGCGCCCTAAAACCATCGACCAGGTCATCGGCCAGGAGCATCTGGTCGGACAAGGAAAAATCATCCGTCGCATGGTGGAAGCCAACCGCTTGTCTTCCATGATTCTATATGGACCTCCGGGAATCGGCAAGACCAGTATTGCCTCTGCCATCGCAGGGACGACCAAGTATGCCTTTCGAACTTTCAATGCGACAGTTGATAGTAAAAAGCGACTGCAAGAAATTGCGGAAGAGGCGAAATTCTCTGGTGGTCTCGTCCTATTACTAGACGAGATTCATAGACTAGATAAAACCAAGCAAGACTTCCTCTTGCCTCTCTTGGAAAGTGGTCTGATCATCATGATTGGCGCTACGACTGAAAATCCCTTCTTTTCTGTCACTCCTGCCATCCGTAGCCGAGTTCAAATTTTTGAGTTAGAACCTCTGTCTAACCAAGACGTCAAAGAGGCCCTGCAGATAGCTCTAAGTAACCCTGAGCGTGGTTTTGATTTCCCAGTAGAACTAGATGAGGATGCGCTGGATTTCATCGCAACTTCTACAAACGGAGACCTGCGTTCTGCCTTCAACTCACTGGACTTGGCTGTTCTTTCTACCCCTGAGAATGATGAGGGCATTCGCCATATTACTCTAGACATCATGGAAAATAGTCTTCAGAGAAGCTACATTACTATGGATAAGGATGGAGATGGCCACTATGATGTTCTCTCAGCCCTGCAAAAGTCTATCCGTGGCTCAGATGTTGATGCCAGTCTTCACTATGCTGCCCGCTTGATTGAGGCTGGTGATTTGCCAAGTCTCGCTCGTCGTTTGACTGTTATCGCTTATGAAGATATCGGTTTGGCCAATCCTGAAGCCCAGATTCACACCGTGACTGCTCTGGGTGCTGCACAAAGGATTGGTTTCCCAGAAGCCCGCATTCTCATTGCCAATGTCGTCATTGATTTGGCCCTTTCTCCAAAATCCAACTCAGCCTATGTAGCTATGGATAAGGCACTTGCCGACCTCAAAACATCAGGGCACTTGCCTATTCCGCGACACCTGCGTGATGGACACTACAGCGGAAGCAAGGAACTAGGGAATGCCCAAGACTATCTCTATCCACACAACTATCCTGGAAATTGGGTCAAGCAAGACTATCTGCCAGAAAAAATCCGCAATCATCACTATTTCCAAGCAGAAGATACTGGTAAATATGAACGGGCTTTGGCTCAAAGAAAGGAAGCTATCGACCGTTTGCGAAAAATCTGAAATCCTTTTCAAAAAATTGCACTTTCCTCTTGATTTTTTTTGAAAAAGTGGTATCATATAAACATAGAAACGCTGTGGTGTACGACTTCACACTTAAGTGTTGACCGACTATTTTTTGTATTATTAGGGAAACAAAAGTCTTCTAACAGCATGTAGGCCGTCTCACACGGAAACAGCTTCAGTTAGAGCGAGTTGCCCACCTGCTTAATTGCGCGGGTTCAATACAAACCGTGAAGTTTCGGCACCAATACAGCTTTTTTCTTTGCCTCCTTAGCTCAGCTGGCAGAGCAGCGGACTCTTAATCCGTGGGTCACAGGTTCGATCCCTGTAGGGGGCATCTAAATACAACAGGAAAAGCCTTGATAACCAAGGCTTTTTTGCTTGTCTATAACTGATTTACCCCATCATTTGTCCCACATTTTAAATCTATCTTTTCTTTTTGAATCAAATTACATCTTTACAAATAGTGTAAAGCCAGTTACTTTTGCTTTGATGCCATACAATATTTTCATGTAGAGAAGACAAATTTTATCTTCTCTTTTTATTTTCAAAATAATAAAAACTGATTTTCTTTTCATAAATCAGACTGAAACTTCCAAATTTTCCATTTTGTTTATTGACATTTCCTCTAAAAAGGTGTATAATATTTTTATTATCAAACTATACTATATAGGGGGTATTGAAATGAAATTTTCTAATCGTTTACTGCTATTCCTTGCAGGAGTTGTTTTTGTCCTTTTAGGACTTTTCCTATTTACAAACCCAGTAGCTAATCTTGTTGCTTACAGCTGGTGGATTGCATTTGGTTTACTGGTTTCTTCTATAGCAGCTATTTTAGGCTATTTCTCTGTACCAAAAGAGCTTCGCTCACCAGCTCATCTTTTCCAAGGGATTGTTAATCTTCTCTTAGCTCTTTACCTCGTTGCCTATGGCTTTGTGACGCTGCCAGTTGTCATTCCAACTATTTTAGGAATTTGGTTAATTGTAGAAGCCATTATAGCTTTCTTTAAAGGCAATCGTCTGGGATTGATTTTCCCTATTATTGGCAACCATATCATGTGGATAGCGTTGCTTGCATTTTTACTAGGTCTAGTGATTTTGTTCAATCCAGTAGCTACAAGTGTCTTTGTCGTTTATGTCGTTGCCTTTGCATTTTTAATTGTTGGTTTCACCTATATCCTTGATGCCTTTCGTAAATAATCTAGCTGCCATTTTGGGCATATTAAAATAGCTGGGAAGTTACATTCTCAGCTTTTTCTGTTGCCTCCTTAGCTCAGTTGGTAGAGCAGTAGACTCTTAAGCTATGGGGCGCAGGTTCGAGCCCTGCAGGGGGCACATCTAAATCAACAGAAATAAGCCTTGAAACCAAGGCTTTTTTTAACGTCTAATAGCTTTTTGTAGAAAAGTATTTAAAAATAAAAGAGAAGAGAATCTCTCACTCTCTTCTCAGTATATCTTATTAAATTTAGTTTTTCTTAATCTAGCTGATTTTCCTTTGCAACGACAAATTCCTTAACCAATCGATAGATAACAGCAAATATCGGTGTAAAGAATATCATCCCAAGTAAGCCAAAGAGATTGCCTCCAATACTAGCAGCCGCAAGCGTGAAAATAGCTGGCAAACCAATAGACTGACCTACAACTCTAGGATAAATAAGGTTTCCTTCAATCAGCTGTATAACTTGATATAGAAGAAGAGAAAGTAAGGCTTGAGTAGGACTCACTGTGAAGATAAAAATCGCTCCCACAACACAAGCAATCATAGGCCCTACATAAGGAATGAACGATAGCACTCCTGCAAAGATACCTGTCATTACTCCATAGGGTATCCCAAACACGCTGTAACCAACCGCTATCATAACTCCTATGATAACTGCTTCAATCAGCTGACTCATCAAAAATTGGTCATAAGTCTCTAGTGCTACTTGTCCAATGTAAGTCAACTTTATCACCACCTTCTCTGGAAGAAAAACTTTTAGAAGTCGACTCGTCATCGCTGCCAAATGTTCCTTACTGGATAAAAATAAAAAGGTGAAGACTATAATCAAAAAGGCATTCATCAAACTTGAAAAAATATTGCCGATATTACTAGTCAGACCTGATAAAAAACCTATCAAAGCTTGGCTAATAGAACTAGATTGTCCCTGTATGCCTGATACGATAGTTGACAACATGTCTTTGGTTACAAATTCCGAGCTGCCTAGCAATTTCCCAAGTTGAGTAAGGACTGTTGAAAGGACTGTTCCCAGCTGACTAATAGTCTGGGCTAGGGTTGGCAGCACCAAAACCAAAAGAGCAATCACGATTAAGATAAGAGCTAGGAAAACAAGTACCATGGCAATCGGACGACGCAACTCTGCCTTTACCTTCAATTTAACTAAGTACTGTTCAATTTTTTTCATAGGAACATTAAGCACAAAAGCAATAACAGCACCATAAATCAAGGTTGATATTACATCAAAGAGAGAGATTGCTCCTGATATAAAGCTCGATGCATTCAGAATTACAAGAGCAACCAGCCCTATAAAAAGGATTAACGGGGTGTATTTTTTTACTAAGTTCATAAATTCTCCTTAATAAACATGTTTAGATACGACTATACTATTTGGTTTTTCAAACTCTCGATTAAGGTAGGCTTGGTAAGTTCCTGGAGCGATAAATCCTTTGGGTGAGAGGATATCGGTGCCAGCCTGACCGACTATGGTATCAGCCAAGAGCACACAGTTTGTAGATAAGACAAAGTAGGATTTAAACTTAGATTTGATAAATTTATAAAGTTCCCCATCTGTCTCATGTCTGATTTTATAAGCGTAGGTGTAGTCTTCCTTACCATCACCTGTCATGATTTTATCTGCACTTGGCTCCCATGGAATCGTCAGTTGTTTCAATTCAGCCAACTTTTTCTGAACTGCTTTTTCCATTTCAGGCGTCAAATCTATCCCATAACCAAAAAGCGTTTTTTGACTCTCACGTTTACATAGGTCAATGTACTTGTCACGATCACAGAAATATAAGACACCATCTCCTACCATGCCAAATAAGGTCTCAGAAGACGGATCATAGTTGCCATAAGAAATAACACGGCCTTGATAGCAGATATCCACATGACCAATTGCCGAAAACAGAGAGGTCTCAGCTGTATGAACAAAAATTTCAAGCTCCGCTGTCTTACCAGACTTCACCATTCCAAGATGGATATCCTCTCTCTCATCAGCATTTTCCTGCATGAATTTGTTGATTTTTGCTAAAGTTCTTGCAGGGATGAGAGCGGCTAGGACAATAGGTAAGCTAATTCTAATACGACGTTTGAGATGGTTTTTCCCAATTTCCCCTTCAAATAAGAAACCGTCACGGATATTGGACAGACCATAAAGGAAAAAATAAGCCCCTAATACAAAGAGTTGAAAGACAGAATTTCCTGTAGAGGACAAAAGACTAGTCCCACCAAGAAAAACTAGTACGAGTCCATCTAGTAAGAGACGAAAACGAGGTCGAATTTTGTTTTTGCGGTAGAGAACATAGGTGACAAGGTTAATACTAGCATGAAAAATCTGATAAACTCCAATCACAAGAGCCAAAATATAAATCGGCACATCCGTCGCAAGATTGGAGCCAAGCAAATATCCCAGCACTAACAATTTAACCAGTGCAACTCCCAAGGTGTCCGTTGACTGACTTTTTTTGAAAATACGTAATACTAAATCTAAGACCGTTGCTATCCAAGCTAAAAACAGAACCAGTCGAATAACCTTTACTGGCAACCAAGTCCCCGTGACCATCAAGATGAGACCTAGCAGAACAAACAAGAACCCCTGAGCAAGTAATTTCTTACCTGTCAGACCTAAAGATAGAATTTTCGCCATATAAAAACCTTTCAACAATAAAAATTAAACACTCCGATTAAACTGACTAGTAAATAGCCAACACTACAAACAGCCTGTGCCAGCAACATATGGTGACTAGAAATGACTGTAATAATGTCACCATCTTGTCTTATGCACTTCTAAAATTTGTTATATTGATTAGAAACCAGAGCTTATAAAAACTAGCTAAACTCGAGAGATAGACACAATTGCGACGAAAAAATGTATAACCAATTCAACTTGTTAAGGTAAGAAAGCATTATTTCCAATCTATTAATTATTCATCTATTACCTATTATGACACAATATTCCCTATAGTTCAACTTTTTACTTGTTTTTATATTACACGGACTAAAAAGTTTTCAACAGTTGATTGCATTTGTTTTAATAAGTTTTAACCTTTCTTGGTTAGATAAAAAAAGAACCATACAGTTTAGAATCTGTATGGTTTTTGCCCCACTTTTGTCCCATTTTTAAATCATGACATTGAAAATACCTAAAATCACTTATATTTCAATATTTTTAATTGCTCTCAATATGAAAGTCCTTTCCAAATCCCTGTAGGGGGCATCTAAATCAACAGGAAAAGCCTTGGAATCAAGGCTTTTTTGTGTAGTCTTAGCACTAAA
Organism: Streptococcus pseudopneumoniae; assembly: GCF_001072665.1. Classification (GTDB taxonomy): domain Bacteria; phylum Bacillota; class Bacilli; order Lactobacillales; family Streptococcaceae; genus Streptococcus; species Streptococcus pseudopneumoniae_S. The sequence goes on from NZ_JVJI01000026.1 coordinate 14,352, forward strand.
AAACGATAGAAAAAACACCCCTTCTGAACTGCACCCCAAAAGTTAGACAGAAAAAACCTAACTTTTGTGGCGCAGTTCATTCGCGCCACATAAAATTATTTAAGCATCTCCCTTTTTTTATTACCATTTTCTGTTATAATAAATTGTACTTCTAAAATAGAAAGGTCTTAAGATGACAACTCTTATTAAACATAAACGTGTAGAATTTTCAGAACTTTTTTATGACCTAGTTTTTGTTTTTGCAATTTCAAAAGTAACTACTTTAATTGACCATCTTCATAACGGTATTTTGACTTGGAATTCTTTCCTTGATTTTTTCATTGCTACTTTGTTTCTCATCGATTCCTGGATGATTCAAACCGATTATACCAATCGCTATGGAAAGAACTCTTTATTTAACATGGTAATCATGTTTATCAAAATGGGACTTTTACTCTTTATAGCCAATATGATTGGACCTGATTGGCAACAATATTTTCATTATCTCTGTTGGGCTATTGGTACATTAACCTTTACCTTATTTTTACAATATTTGGTTGAATTTTTTAGAAAATCAACCGATAATGCTAATCGGGAAAGTATCAAAGGTTTTCTATGGATAACAGGTCTAGGAAGTTTAGGAGTCTATCTAGCAGCTCTTCTTCCTATTTACGTTGGGGTCTCTATCTTATTTGCTAGTATTCTGCTAACATTTATTATGCCAATTATCTTGCCTAGTAAAGATAAGCATTACCAGGTAAATCTCCCCCATTTAATCGAGCGTATCTCCCTTCTTGTCATTATTATGTTTGGAGAGATGATTACGGAGCTAGCTAACTTCTTTACAATCGAGAATTTCTCGATTTATTCGGTTCTTTATTTCATTATTATGATTTCTCTGTTCTTGTTTTATTTTGGTCAATTCGACCATGCTATTGATGAAAAATCTAATCAAAAGAGACTATTTCTAATTTACAGTCACTATCCTATTTTCATTGGACTTATGATGATGACCGTTTCGATGAGTTTTCTTCAGAATCCTGAAGCTAATCGTCTCTTTGCAACCAGCTTCTCTTATATCGGATTTGGCCTCTTTCAAGCTGCTGTCCTAGTAAATGGGCCCTATAACAAACACTATCTTCGCTATTCGAAAAGTTACTACTGTGTCCAAGCGACACTCTATCTGGCTGCCTTGATTCTCTCTTTAATCTTTGCTTCTAATCCTATAATAGTAGTGAGTATAACAACCATTTTAGCTCTAGCTATAGCCATTCATTTTATTTATTTTTATACGACACAGAATAAAAAATATTCCAAATCTAACTGGGAGTTATTTTAATGAGTTTATAACATTAAAAAGCTTTGGAAACCAAGGCTTTTTTTTCATTAATTTGTTTTTCCATTTTATCCTCCAATTTGATCTCGCACTGACATTTATTTATAACAAAACTATATATCTAGAATAGCATAATCATTAGGTATTATAGGTTTTCAAACCAAATACGAGTCATTCGTTTTTGCCCCACTTTTGCCCCATTTTTAAATCCTGACATTGAAAACACCTAAAAGTATTTCCCTAAAATCAGCTATATTTCAACATTTTTGTTTATTTTCAATATGAAAAGTTCTTACAAATCCATGTAGGGGGCATCTACATACAACAGGAAAAGCCTTGGAATCAAGGTTTTTTTCGTATCTTCTACAAAAAAAGCAAGAGTTTTAGAGGACTATGACTCTAGATGTACATTTTACTTAAATGACTGAAGGTCTTTTCTTAATAAAAACACCCCAAAAATTAGATTTTTTCTGTCTAACTTTTGAGGTACAGTTCAAAACGCGAAATAGCATTTTTTATTTTAGGTTACTAATCTAATCGAATAAACATCATGGCATTTAACAAAGATATGAGTGAGACCGTGTTTATATTATTTGAATAGATCAGTCTCTTATTTTCAATCGGAGGAATAATAAAATTAGAAATGATGATATCATAAGGCGATTCTTCTAAAGATTCCTTTGATAATTCTAATTCAGTCCAAACTTCAAGTTCAAAATTGTTGCTGCAATAATAAGAAAGTGTCTCTGCAACGGATTTTGCATGATACTGATCAAAATTACTCATAACCAGAACCTTCAGCTTTGGCTGATTTTGTAGTAAATTAAGCACCAAATGTTTGGTATGAGTGATGAAGGTATAAGATAGATGATTTACCATCATTGAACTAGAACAAACCTCAAGAGTCTCTAAATAATGAGAAAGCTCTTTTTTTACATCTGAAACAAATTTAGGAAAAATATTTTGAAAGTTCCTGATTGTATTCCCTTTTTGATCAAATAAAATAAACTCAGTGGACAACTCTTGACGATACAGATGTGCGGTATTATGCAGATGCCAAATCAGATTATCCTTATTCTCAATCTCAATCTGATACTTGACTGAAATCTGATCAATAAAATCACTCAATAGATGGTAAGATTTTTCAACATAGCTATCCTTTTTTACGCATTTCAAAAAGAGACTTTCATCTATGAAAAACATTTTTTGAAAGTAAGACACAAATAATTGGCAAACAACTTCTTCATCTAAAGAGATATTGTATTCTGATTCAAAACTCTGAGCAACACCTTCTATTCGTTCTGCCTGCATTAAAAAATCCAAACTTTGATCGTTAAAAGAGTCTTTATCTACTTCCATGAAATGACCAAACTTTATTCTATATAGGTTCGTAACTAGGAGCAACTTTAGCATTCTATGAGTCGACAAATTCATTGGAAAGCTTGTTTCCTTATAAACCAATTCTAACAATTGAGATAGGGGCTCTGATGAAAAAGCTTCAAAAGGCCATTCTAGGAAATAATATTTTTCTGAAAAATATTGTGCAAAAAAGTAACGAATATCTCTCTCATTTCCAATGATTTGAACAGGGGTCAGACTGATTTCAAATTGAAATTGCCTTTTAATCACTTTATTGATTTGGCTAATAATACGATAGAGCGAAGATGAACTGATATAAAATTCTTTACAAATACTCTCAGCTTGACAACCTTCATTAAAGAAGATAAATTCTAAAATCGAAAAATGAGTTGAATGCTTAAAGAAATGATGATAAACCATTTCAATATCGCTATCATCGGTATTAATAATGCGTATACCATTAGTAGAAGAATGAAAAATCAAGTCAGGAAAAGCAGATTTAACATGGGATAGATCATCTTTGACTGCACGTTCTGTACAATTTAGTAACTCTGCTAGTTCAGAACGATGAAACCATCGTTTATGTTCAAATAATAATTCTAATAATTCTAATTGCCTATGACTTTTTTTAGATAATAAATCTCTCATGAATGTCTTTCTCTCTTTATAAATTATCGGATTAAACCTCTTGCAATTATACCACAAAGAATAGGTATAACATGATATAACGACTTTTCCTAAATCTTTTATTTCGTATAATAACACTACAGAGACAATATATAAACAATTTTCTTATTTTACCGTCTATTGAGGGCGTGAATACAGAATCAAATTCAAGTCGAAAGATTATATTTTTAATTTTAAAAATTATATAATAGCAACAATCAAAGAATTTAATTTTTTATATTAAAATTATATAATAATCAAAATAATTGATTATTTTATATTAAAATTATATAATAGAGATAATCAAAGGAATTGATTTATTTTTTGATATTAAAATAAAAAAGGAGGGCAAGCAATATTGTGGTCAATCATTGCTGGAGGTCTTATTGGACTTGTAGCAGGTAGAATCACTAAAAAAGGTAGTTCTATGGGAATCGTCGCAAATGTATTCGCTGGTTTAGTCGGGTCATCTGTAGGACAATCCCTTTTAGGTAGTTGGGCCCATCCATCGCTGGAATGGCTTTGATCCCATCTATTGCAGGAGCAGCAATTGTTGTTACTGTAATATCATTCTTTACAGGTAAAAAATAATTACTTGTAGAATAAACTATTTTTAAATAGATTAGACGGTTAAAAATAGTTTAATGTTAAATCGAAAGGATTGTATATGTCAAAAACAAAGAAAATATTTTTCATTATTTTCTGTATTTTAATCTTGACAATTTTCCTTCCTGTTTTGATAGATTATCATCAAGTTAGTGATCTAGGCATTCAGCTATTTAGCTGGAGACAGAATCATTTCGTTGAATTCTATCTATCTAGATATATATTCTGGGGGATAGTGGCTCTATCAACTTTAGTTTTGTTATCGATGTTAGTTGTGTTGTTTTATCCTAAACGTTATTTGGAAATTCAACTTGAAACTAAAAACGATACATTGAAATTAAAGAATTCTGCAATCGAAGGTTTTGTTAGAAGTTTGGTAAGTGATCATGGATTGATCAAGAACCCAACTGTTCATGTAAATTTACGAAAAAATAAATGTTTTGTTCATGTAGAAGGTAAAATTCTTCCTTCGGACAACATCGCTGACAGATGCCAACTAATTCAAAATGAAATAACTAATGGATTGAAGCAGTTTTTTGGTATTGAGCGTCAGGTTAAACTAGAAGTTCTAGTAAAAGACTACCAGCCTAAACCAAAACCTCAAAACAAAAAGACTGTTAGTCGTGTAAAGTAAGGAAGTAAAAATGGAATGGCTTAAACAATATCGATATCCAATTATCGCTGGTCTCATAGGCGTATTTCTCGCTTGTTTGATTATCTCCTTTGGCTTCTTCAAAACAATATTTGTATTGATTTTAGGAGCACTGGGAGTTGCAGCTGGATTATATATCGAAAAAAACTATATAGATAAATAAAAAAAAATAAAAATTACTAATTTAATTAAAGGAGTTTCATATGTCAAACGAAAAAAACATTAACACTAACGTAGAAAAGAAAGATGCTACTGCTGTAGCTCACGAAATCAAAGGGGAACTTACTTACGAAGATAAAGTTATCCAAAAAATCATTGGTCTGTCACTAGAAAACGTTTCAGGTCTTTTGGGAATCGACGGTGGTTTCTTCTCAAATCTTAAAGAAAAAATCGTTAACAGCGATGACGTAACAAGTGGTGTTAACGTAGAAGTTGGTAAAACACAAGTTGCAGTTGACTTAAACATTATTGCTGAGTACCAAAAAAATGTTCCAGCTTTATATTCAGAAATCAGAGAAATCGTATCTTCAGAAGTTGCTAAAATGACTGACTTGGAAGTTGTTGAAATCAACGTAAACGTTGTCGACATCAAAACTAAAGAACAACATGAAGCAGACTCAGTAAGCCTTCAAGATCGCGTATCTGACGTTGCTGAATCAACAGGAGAATTCGCTTCAGAACAATTCGAAAAAGCTAAATCTGGTCTTGGATCTGGTTTCTCAACTGTTCAAGAAAAAGTTAGTGAAGGTGTAGAAACTGTTAAAGGTGCAGCAACTGGTGTAGTATCTCACGAAAAAACTCGTGTAAACTAAGATAAAATAAATATAACAGGAAAAATTATCATGTCAGTAGAAGAAAAATTAAATCAAGCTAAAGGTTCTATTAAAGAAGGTGTTGGAAAAGCCATCGGTGATGAAAAAATGGAAAAAGAAGGAACAGCTGAAAAAGTTGTTTCTAAAGTAAAAGAAGTTGCTGAAGATGCCAAAGACGCTGTAGAAGGTGCTATCGAAGGTGTTAAAAACATGTTGAGTGGCGACAATAAATAAGGCTAAAAGTTACTTTATCTTTTTAGTAACATTAGTCAAAAGAGTCTGAGTCAAGATGATTCTCAGAAAACAAAAAGCTAGAGATTTCCAATTGCGGAACTCTAGCTTTTTAATTTTGCCTCTTTCTCTTATTATATTTCAGCAGGTTGTTGACCATGAGTACGAATCCCATGTCAATTCTCACTTGGCGCTTACCTCTCAGATAACATCTCTTATAACCCAAACAAACCTTTATCTGCCCAAAGACAGATTTCATATCAATCTTACGTTTAGCGAAAATTTGTCTACCCTTGGAAGATAAAAGTGCCTGATATTCTTTAGTTTTTAAACACTGGTAACGTTCATTCATATACAGTCCCTTTTGAGGGGCTGATTCAGGTTCATAATCTCAGTCAAGATTGATTTCAAGGATTTTTACTTTCTATCTACTCTTTTTCATGATGTATTTTCGTACAGGTGCTTCAACCACTTGAACGATTTCAAATCCTTCTTTTTGATAAAGGTGCTGGGCTGCTTGATTTGCCTCGTAGACATTTAGAGAAATACTATCTATGTCTCCACTTTCAAAGGCCAAACTAACAAATTTCCTTAAAGCCTGACTACCTATGCCTTGTCCCTGTTTCTGGGGATTGATAAAAAAGCGTCCAATATGAAGATTGCTGTCTTCTTGCCTGATTTTCTGGATAAGCCCCACAAACTCTTGTCCTTCAAAGATTGAAAAGATTCCTTCCAAATCTTGCAAAACTTGAATGGTCAAGGGAAAAGGAATCCTTGGTCCCATCCATTGTTCTTGAAAGGATTTGCCAAGGGAGTTGGACCATTTGCATACGAGCTGAGCGTTTTCTGTACTCACCTTTTCTTCAAAACGAATTATCATCTTTGCCTCACCATCTTATCTATGTTTCTCCATTATACTACTTCTCCCATTTTTTACGAATAGATAAGTATGATTGATTTTTATTTTTTTCTTGTCGGAAGCATTCTAGCTTCCTTTCTCGGTTTGGTCATTGACCGTTTTCCTGAGCAATCGATTATCCTACCAGCTAGTCACTGCGATTCCTGTCAGACTCCCTTGCGTCCCTTAGATTTGATTCCGATTCTCTCGCAGGTGCTCAATCGCTTTCGCTGTCGCTACTGCAAGGCTCCTTATCCTGTCTGGTATGCCCTCTTTGAACTAGGCTTAGGACTCCTCTTTCTGGCTTGGTCTTGGGAATTGCTTTCCTTGGGGCAAGTCATCCTAATCACTGCTGGTTTGACCTTGGGCATCTACGACTTTCGCCATCAGGAATATCCCCTACTGGTCTGGATGACTTTCCACCTAATCCTCATGGCTTCCTCTGGCTGGAATCTGGTCATGGTCTTTTTCCTTGCTCTTGGCTTTTTGGCTCATTTTATCGATATCCGCATGGGCGCAGGGGATTTTCTCTTTTTAGCTTCTTGTGCTCTCGTCTTTAGCGCAACAGAATTACTCATCTTGATTCAGTTTGCTTCTGCGATGGGAATTCTAGCCTTTCTCCTGCAAAAGAAAAAGGAAAGACTTCCTTTCGTGCCTTTCCTCTTACTTGCTGCTTGTGTGATTATTTTTGGTAAGCTACTGCTTGTTTGATAAAGTCCTGAATCGGCTCTCCTTGGTGGAGAGCTTTTACAATTTTCGAACCGACGATAACGCCATCTGACACCGCATTGAAACGTTCTACATCAGCTTGACTAGATACGCCAAATCCTGTCAAGACTGGGATATCGGCCATTTGATGAAGTTGTGCCAAGTGCTTGTTCAAATCTGCGCGGTAATTGCCTGATTTCCCTGTCACCCCATTGATGGCAACTGCATAGACGAATCCTTCTGCCCCTTTAATCAATTCTTTCTGGCGCTCAATCCCTGTTGTCAAACTAACTAAAGGAATCAAAGCCATGTCTGTATCTGCCAAAAATGGCTCTACAAAGTTAGCATGTTCATGAGGCAGGTCTGGAATAATCAAGCCCTTAACCGCTGTATCTGCCAAATCTTTGACAAAATTCTCCACACCGTACTGAAAGAGGGGGTTGAAGTAGGTCATGATGACCAGTGGAATCTCTGTTTGAATGGTTTTCAAGGTTTCAACCAAAGCCTGAGTAGAGGTCCCGTGGGCTAAACTGCGCAAGCCAGCTTCTTCTATAACAGGTCCATCTGCAACAGGATCTGAAAAAGGAATGCCCACTTCAATTGCAGAGACACCCAAATCTTCTAAAAAGTGGATTGTTTCAGCGAGTCCAGCCAAACCTTTCTCATGGTCTCCAGCCATGATATAAGGAACGAAAATTCCTTTTCCAGCTGCTTTAATAGCATTCAATTTTTCTGTTAGTGTCTTAGGCATGAGCTTCTCCCTTCTTTGCTGCATCTGCTTCCAAGCGGTCTTTGACTTGAACCACATCCTTGTCCCCACGACCTGATAGACAGACAATCATGGATTTGTCTGGTCCAAGTTCTTTGGCCAATTTCACCGCAAAGGCGATAGCATGACTAGATTCTAAGGCTGGGATAATTCCTTCCACACGAGACAAGAGTTGGAATCCTTCCAAGGCTTCTTCGTCAGTCACAGGAACATAGCTGGCACGTTTGATATCGTGGTAGTGAGAATGCTCTGGACCGATACCAGGATAGTCCAAACCTGCTGAGATCGAGAAGGCTTCAAGAATTTGACCATGGGCATCTTGGAGCACATCCATGAGGGAACCGTGAAGGACACCCGGACGACCCTTGGTCAAGGTAGCTGCGTGATGCTCTGTATCCACACCAAGTCCTGCTGCTTCAGCTCCATACATAGCTACTGATTCATCTTCTACAAATGGATGGAAGAGACCGATGGCATTAGAACCACCACCAACACAGGCTACTAAGGCATCTGGTAGATTTTTACCTGTCAAGTCACGGTACTGTTGTTTAGCTTCTCGACCAATAACACTTTGGAAGTCACGAACGATTTCTGGGAATGGATGAGGCCCCAAGGCAGAACCAAGGATATAGTGGGTATCATCAATATTAGCTACCCATGAACGAAGGGCTGCATTGACCGCATCCTTGAGCACGCGCGAACCGTCTGTCACTGCCTCAACCTTAGCTCCCAAAAGCTCCATACGGAACACATTGAGGGCTTGGCGTTTGACATCTTCCTCACCCATGTAGATAGTACATTCCATGTTAAAGAGGGCTGCAGCAGTTGCAGTTGCCACACCGTGCTGACCAGCACCTGTTTCAGCGATAATTTTCTTTTTACCCATGCGTTTAGCCAGAAGAACTTGTCCCAAGGCATTGTTAATCTTGTGGGCCCCTGTATGGTTAAGGTCTTCACGTTTAAGATAAATCTTGGCTCCGCCGATATGCTGGGTCAAGTTTTTTGCGTAGTAAAGAGGAGTTTCACGCCCCACATACTGGCGCAAAAGTTGGTTTAATTCCTCTTGGAAACTTGGGTCTGCCTGACTTTCACGATAGGCCTTCTCCAACTCCAAAACTGCTGTCATCAATGTTTCTGGGACAAAACGTCCACCGAATTTTCCGTAAAATCCATCTTTATTTGGTTCTTGATATGCCATTCTTTACCCTCTCTATAAATCTTCTAATCTTTTCCTGATCTTTTTGTCCATCTGTCTCCACTCCGCTCGATACATCGACTGCATAGGGAGTAAAATGTTGAATTGCTTTTACGACATTGTCTTCATTAAGCCCACCTGCGATAAAGAAAGGCTGAGTTAGTCCAATCGTATTCAGTTGACCCCAATCAAAGGTCTGGCCACTCCCAGCCACAGGGGCATCAAAGAGGAGATAATCTGCCTGAGAATTGGGTACATGACCCTCTCCATCTACCTGCACAGCCTGAATACTGGCACAAGGCAAATTCTCAAACAAATCATCTGCCACCTGACTGTGAACTTGAACCAAGTCCAAGCCAACTTTTTCAATCGCTTCTAGCAATTCTGCCCGACTTGGTGAAACAAATACGCCAACCTTCTTAACATTAGCAGGAATGGGCTTTGCCAGCTCAGTAGCCTGATCCAAGGTCACCTGTCTTTTACTAGGTGCGAAGACAAAACCGATGTAGTCTGCTCCTGCTGAAACAGCTGTTTCCACCGCTTCTTTGGTAGATAATCCGCAAATTTTAACCTTTGTCAATCTGCAACTCCTTGATTCTCTGGGCTACATCTTCTGCCTGCATAAGAGCTGTCCCTACCAAAATTCCGTTAAAGTATGGTGCTACTCGTTCCGCATCCTGCCCTGTGAAAATAGCAGATTCAGAAATGTACAAGCAATCATCTTTGAAATGTTTAGCCAAATCTACACTGGTCTGCAAGTCGACCTCAAAGGTGGTCAAGTTGCGGTTATTAACCCCAATAATCTCAGCACCAAGCCTGTGGGCCACTTCTAGTTCAGCTAGATTGTGAGTCTCCACCAAGACTTCCAGACCAAGCTCTGTCGCGTAGTCATAGAGTTCCTTGACACGTTCTTCTGACAAGGCAGCGACAATGAGTAAGATAACTGTCGCACCAGCATTGCGAGCACGGATGATTTGCTTTTCATCGATGATAAAGTCCTTGTTGAGCGTCGGAATCTCTACCTGACTGGAAATCTCCCGCAGATAATCCAAATGCCCTTTAAAGAAAACCTCATCTGTCAGAACAGAAATCATCACTGCGCCGTTTTCTTCATAAGTCTGAGCCTGTTGCACAATATCCACATCTAGATTGATATCTCCCAGACTAGGGCTAGCCTTCTTGACTTCTGCGATTACCTGTAAACGGTCTTGATGTTGTTTTAGATAGTCAGCTAAACGATAGGTCTGGCGCAGGGGCTGGATTTCCTCCAGCTCCATCTGCTCGACCTCACGCGCCTTCTGCTCCAAAATTCGTGCTAAAAATTCCTGACTCATTTTTGGTACTCCTGTAACAGTCTGAGTTTTTCAAGGGCCTTGCCACTAGCAATGACTTCGCGGGCCAAGGCAACTCCATCCTTGATGCTAGCTACCTTACCATTAGCATAGAAACCAAGACCAGCATTTAAGACTGTAGTTTCCAAGAATGGACTTGGTTCATTTTTAAGAACGCTGAGCAAAATTTCTGCATTTTCCTGAGCATTGCCACCACGGATATCTTCGATAGCGTAGCGCTCCATCCCTAAATCCTCTGGAGTAAAGCTTGACAAGGTGATTTCGCCATTTTCAAGAAGAGCTATATTGGTTGTTCCATTCAAACCAGCTTCATCCAATCCTTCTGGCCCAGCAACCACGATGGCACGTTTACGACCCATATTTTTCAAAACCTGAGCTGTACTTTCTAGAAGTTCTGGACGACTAATTCCAAGAAGCTGTGTTTCCAAGGCCATTGGGTGAATCAGGGGACCAGTCAAGTTCATAATCGTTGGAATTCCCAATTCCAAACGAGCTGGCATGATGTATTTCATAGCTGGGTGCATATTTTTGGCAAAGAGAAAGACGATGCCAGTTTTATCAAAGACCTTACCTAGTTCAGCCGGTTTGAGGTCTAGATTGATGCCCAAGGCTTCTAGGACATCTGCAGAACCAGATTTAGAAGAAATCGAGCGGTTACCATGCTTGGCCATGTGAACACCACCACCAGCCAAGACAAAGGCTGCAGTTGTGGAAATATTAAAACTGAAAGACTTGTCCCCACCTGTACCACAGTTGTCCATGGCATCATGAATTTCAGTCGGAATATGTTGAGCATGTCCTCTCATGACTTGAGCAATGGCTGTGCGTTCTTCAGGTGTTTCCCCCTTCATCTTAAGAGCCAAAAGGAGAGAAGCAATCTGCGCTTCAGTTACACGCCCAGTTACGATACGCTCAATGACATCCGTCATTTCCACACCTGATAAATTTTCAAATTTTGCTAGTTTTTCAATAATCTCTTTCATCCTAGTTTCCTCACTTTACAACCTTCTCGATAAAATTCCGAATAGAAGACAAGCCATCTGGCGTTCCAATACTCTCTGGATGGTACTGGAAGCCATAAATCGGTAGGTTTTTATGTTGAATCCCCATGATGGCTTGGTCATCAGTAGAACAAGCTGTCACTTCAAATTCTTCTGGCATTTCCTCAATCAAAATACTGTGATAACGCATGACCGCACGGCCGTCCTCAATGCCTTGATACAAAACAGATGGCGCTTCAAAGCTGATATTGCTCTGTTTCCCATGCATGACTTTTGGAGCCAAACCTAGCTTCCCGCCAAAGACTTCTGCAATGGCTTGGTGACCCAAACAAATCCCTAGAATTGGCTTCTTGCCTGCAAAGTCACGAATCATATCTTCCATCTTTCCAGCATCAACTGGCCAACCAGGACCAGGAGAAAAGACCAGACCATCTGCTTTTTCAGCTTCTTCATACAGCTTGGAATCATCATTTCTCAAGACCTGCACTTCTGCGAAATTCCCAATGTATTGCGCCAAGTTATAGGTAAAAGAATCATAGTTATCAATCAATAAAATCATGGTCTTAGTTCTCCAATTCTAGTCATAGATTTTGCCTTGTTAATGGTTTCTTGGTATTCGTTTTGGGCGATAGAGTCGTAGACAATCCCTGCCCCAGCCTGCACATAGGCTGTTTGATTTTTTAGAATCATGGTTCGGATGGCAATGGCGAAATCCATATCACCCGTCGCAGACAAGTAGCCGATTGCTCCTGCGTATACGCCCCGTTTTTCCGTTTCCAATTCATAGATACGTCTCATAGCTCGAATTTTGGGTGCTCCTGACACTGTTCCAGCAGGAAGTGTTGATTTCAAGGCATCCATGGCAGTGAGTTCTGGAAGCAAACGCCCTTTCACCACGCTAGTCAAATGCATGACATAGCGGAAGAGCTCCACTTCCATATACTTGGTGACTTGGACACTTGCCGTTTCAGAGATGCGACCGATATCATTGCGTCCCAAATCTACTAACATCCGATGTTCTGCTGTTTCCTTCTCATCAGAAAGTAAATCTGTCGCCAAAGCCTTGTCTTCTTCATCCGTAGCCCCTCTTGGTCTCGTTCCCGCAATTGGATTAGTTGTCACGATGCCATTTTTAACTGAAACTAAACTTTCTGGACTGGCACCGATGATTTGATAATCCCCAAAATCATAGAAATAGAGGTAATTGGATGGATTGGTCACGCGGAGATTTCTGTAGAAGTCAAATGGATTTCCAGTAACTTCTGCTGAGAAGCGCTGACTGAGTACACATTGGAACATATCGCCATTACGAATCAAGTCACGAGCTGTTTCCACCATTTCCTCAAATTTCTGAGGAGCGATATGCGGTTTGAAGTCCAGTGGAGATAGATCCAAGTCTTCAAATTCATTTGGAGCAGGAATGCGTAATTCCTCAAGCACTTGGTTCAAGGCTTCTTCCAAGTCTTCTTGGCTACGCTCACTATAAAGAGCATCCTCGATGACATGGATTTTTTCCTTCTTGTGGTCAAAGACCATGTAACTCTCATAGACGAAGAAATGCATGTCTGGCGTTCCAATTGTATCTTCAGGAATTTGACCAATTTCTTCATAAAGCGAAATCATATCGTAACCAACAAAACCAATGGCTCCCCCACCAAAAGGTAGGTCTGAATGGTGCTGGCTCTTATGAGTCACTTCATAAAGGAAATCCAAGGGATCCCGATCAATCACTTGACCATTTTGATAGAGAACTCCATTTTCAAACTTAATCTCAAAAACTGGATTATAGGCTAAGATAGAAAAACGAGCGGTTTCCTTGTCTCTCGGAATACTCTCTAAGATAACCTTGTGTTGCCCCTTTAGGCGCATATAAGCCAAGATTGGTGATAAGACATCTCCATGAATGATTCGTTCCATTGTAATTTCCCTTTCAGTTCTACTTCTAGTCCGTGGCGACTGTATGAAAAATCCCCACGCAAAATAACTTGCGTGAGGACGAAATTCGCGGTGCCACCTCAATTATAGGATTTCTCCTATCTCTCATTCCTGTCTCAGATACCTCCTGTAACAGGCTGTGCGATAAAGGGCACTCCCTTGAGAATTATGTTTTCTTCTCTCGTTTCAGATGGACCCAACTTTACAGCTTTCTCTGCTTGTTTCCAGCAACCACAAGCTCTCTGTGAGAGAAAAGACTGTAATTTTTCCATCTATTACTTTTTAGCTTCTAGGTAGTCTGCAATCGCAGCTACGTCCTTGTCTCCACGACCAGAGACATTGATAATGATAATGTCGTCTTTGCTTAGTTTCGGTGCACGTTTAACTGCTTCTGCGATAGCGTGTGAGCTTTCAATCGCTGGGATAATCCCTTCAGTCTTGCTGAGAAGGAGGAGAGCCTGAACAGCTTCTTCATCAGTCGCTGCAACATATTCCACGCGACCTGAATCTTTGAAGTAGGCGTGTTCTGGGCCAACCCCTGGATAGTCCAATCCAGCTGAGATAGAGTAAACTGGAGCTAGCTCTCCGTCTTCCTTAAAGACTGCATAGGTCTTCATACCGTCAACAATTCCGATACTACCTTTTGTCATAGTAGCTGCGTGCTTGTCTGTATCAAGTCCGTGACCAGCAGCTTCAACCCCAACCAATTTGACTTCTTCATCAGTCACATACTGAGAAAAAGCTCCGATGGCATTGGAACCACCACCTACACAGGCAATAACGTAGTCTGGTAAACGGCCTTCTTTTTCTAAGATTTGACGGCGAGATTCTTCACTGATGACCTTTTGGAACTCATGAACAATGGTAGGATAAGGATGAGGGCCTACAGCAGATCCCAGAACATAGAAGGCTTCAAGGTCATTCATCCATGCTCCAAAGGCTGCATCAACAGCATCTTTGAGGGTACGAGTCCCTGTTTCAACTGCGTGAACAGTTGCTCCCATCATCTCCATACGGAAAACATTGAGACGTTGGCGTTCCACATCTTCTGCCCCCATGTAGACATCACAAGCCATACCAAACTTGGCTGCAGCTGCAGCCGTCGCAACCCCGTGCTGACCAGCTCCAGTTTCCGCAATCACTCGTTTTTTGCCCATGCGTTTAGCCAAAAGAATTTGTCCTAAAACGTTGTTGAGCTTGTGAGAACCAAGGTGGTTAAGGTCTTCACGTTTGAGATAAATCTTAGCTCCACCTAGGTGCTCTGTAAAACTTTCCGCAAAATAGAGCGGTGTTTCGCGACCGGAATAGTCCTTTAAATAATGGCGAAATTCTGCCAAAAATTCTGGATCATCCTTGTACTTGTCAAATGTCACTTCCAACTCATCCAACAAAGCCTGAATCGGCTCCGGTACAAAACTACCACCAAATTGTCCAAAATAACCTTTAGTTGTCATAAAATTTTCCTCTTTCTGTATTAGTTCCAAGATATGAAAAAAGCCCACACACAGAATATACTTCCGTGTGAGGGCGTTGGTAACGCGGTGCCACCTCAATTATAAAGGGACTATTCCCCTTTACATCTCTACCTTGTCTAACAACAAGTTGCACTGTAAGGTGTGCGAACCGAATTTTCATTGTTTCAAATTCATTTTTAAAATCAGCCCACTTTCACTACTTCCAACCACCTGTTCACAATCACCACAGGCTCCCTGAAGATCAAAAATAGTTACTTTTCTGATTTATTGAACTTATTTTAATACTTTGTTTTTTCTTTGTCAAGACTTTTTTACAATTTTTTTGATGAAGTTAGCACTTTTTCAGAAACTGTTTTGAAAGTCTCAATGATATAGTCCACTTCTTCATCGCTTAATTTAGTGTGAAGAGGGAGCGTAATTTCATTTTTAAAGAAGGCATAAGCCTTAGGATAGTTCGTCATATCAAAGCCAAGATTCTTATAGGCTGTCAAGAGCGGAAGCGGTTTGTAGTGGACATTGCTTGCAATTCCTGCTTTTGCTAATTCTTGGATGATAAGATTGCGTTCTTCTAAACTCGCTCCTTCTACATGGGTGATGTAGAGGTGGCGTGAAGATTCGACAGTTTCAGTCTTGTGTGCCAAAGGATGGATGCGAGAACCTGCAAAACCACGATCATAGCGGTCCACGATGTCCTTACGACGTTCTAGCAAACCAGAGTAACGGCCCAATTGTACCAAACCAAGGGAAGCCATGATATCGGTCATATTGCACTTGTAGGCTGGTGTAACGATATCGTATTCCCATGACCCCAGTTGCATCTTTGCAAGAGCATCCTTAGTTTGCCCGTGAAGGGAAAGGATTTGGAATTCCTTGTACATCTCTTCGTCGTCAATCGCTGGATTAGCTTTCCAAGTGGCACTTCCTCCCTCCGCAGTTGTAAAGTTCTTAACCGCATGGAATGAGAAGGAAGTAAAGTCAGCGATAGAACCAGCTGGTTGTCCTTTATAAGTAGATCCCAAAGCATGAGCACTATCAGAAACTATCACGATACGGTTAAAGACTTTTTGCCACTTGCTTGAAGCGATAAAGAGGTCACGTTTCTTCTCCACAACTTGGAACAAACGGTCATAGTCACAAACGATCCCTGCAAGCTCTACTGGAATGATCACTTTAGTCTTTTCAGTGATGGCTTGCTCCAATAGGTCATAGTCCATCTCAAACGTATCTGCTTGAATATCTACCATGACAGGGGTCGCTCCTACGTGCGTGATGACACTACATGAAGCTGTATAGGTCATGGCTGGAACGATAACTTCATCACCAGGCCCCACTTCCAAGACGCGCAAAATCAACTCAAGCGCGGCAGTCGCAGAGTTAAGACAGACAGTCTTGGGCGTCTGTGTGTATTGAGACAAGCGACGCTCCAGTTCTTTTGTCTTAGGACCTGTTGTAATCCAACCAGAACGCAGGGTATCCGCTACTTCAGCAATTTCTGCTTCCGTAATATCGGGTGGTGAAAATGGAATATTGTAATTTGGCATTGATTTGCTCCTTTTATCTGTACTCATTTTCTCATGACTACTTTATTTTAGCACTTCAAACACGGTTTGAAACATGATTTTGATGTCTCCAAGGAAACTAAACTCTCGGAGATAGTCGAGGTTATAGCGCATCTTTTCAGGAAGAACATTCTCCACATAGGCCTGGTCAACCGACAAACCTTTCTCCGTCATTTGACTAATAATGGTGTCCTCATCCTTGTAGTTGATGCTGGCTGGAGAGGTAATCCCTGCTGGCAAAAGCAAGGTTGCCATCATTTCAGGGCTATACTGCTCTGTGTAACGTGGCACTTCAGGACGTGTCCCAACAAAGGACATCTCACCTTTAAGGACATTGACCAGCTGAGGCAGTTCATCCAAACGCACACGGCGGATGAAATTGCCAACCTTGGTAATGCGGCTATCGTTAGCAGAAGTCACCAGACTCCCTTTTTTATCCGCATCCGTCACCATGGTACGGAACTTCCAAATCTTGAAAGGTCGATTGTACTGGGTCACGCGCTCTTGCTTGTAAATCACTGGCCCCTTGCTATCCAACTTGATCCAAATGCTCAAGATGAGAAAGATAGGAGAGGTTAGAATCAGTAAGACCAAGGCTAGAACCCAGTCCAAGCAACGCTTAAAAATCAGCGAACCTTTCCTTTTAGAGACAAGCTGGTAGTAAGACTCAACCTCGCTTGATTTCATTTCCACGGGCAAGTCTTCCCATTTCAGCATGCTGTTTCTCCTTTGTTTTTATTATACTATTTGTCAACATTTTTCATTATACCACAAAATGGAAAAGGCGGTGAAAGAAATCTGTAATTTGAAGGATTTCATTCTTACACTCAATGAAAATCAAAGAGCTAGCCGCAGGCTGATCAATGTACAGCTTTGAGATTGCAGATAAAGCTGACATGGCTTGAATAGATTTTCAAAGAGTATTAGGACATGACCCCGGCCTGCAAGCTATACATCTTGTGATAGGTTCCTCCCAGAGCCAAGAGTTCCTCGTGGGTTCCACTCTCAATAATGCGCCCCTTATCCAAAACATAGATACAGTTGGCGTCTTGGATTGTAGAAAGACGGTGAGCGATGGCAATAGTTGTCCGTCCCTGTCTCATCTTAGCTAGTGAAGCTTGAACCAGACTTTCTGTTTCAGAGTCAATATTGGCTGTTGCTTCATCCAAAATCAGGATTTTAGGCTGACTGGCTACTGTTCTAGCAAAGGCTAGAAGCTGGCGCTGACCAGTAGAGAAGCTCGAACCACGCTCAGACACAGGAGCATCATAACCCTGCGTAAGATCTTTAATGAAGGAATCTGCATCCACGAAACTAGCTGCAGCCTGTACCTGCTCATCACTGATTTCTTGATACATGGCGATATTGGACTTAATGGTCCCATGATAGAGGAAGGGATCCTGCAAGACCAGACCGATATTTTTTCTCAACTCTTCCTGACTGTAGTTCCTGATATCCACATCATCCAAGAGAACTCGCCCTGACTGGAATTCATAAAAACGCATGAGAACATTGATAATAGACGATTTCCCAGAACCTGTATGGCCTACAAATGCAATGGTTTCACCCTTGTTAACCGAAAAGGAAATATCATCCAGAATCTGATGTTTACCGTCATACGAGAAACATACATGTTCAAAACGAATATTGCCTTCTTTGACTTTAGCCTGTCCATCTTCTTGAAGGGGCTCATAGGTCCTCTCATCAATCAAAGCAAAAACACGACCTGCAGAAACCATAGAAGTTTGAAGAGTTGAAAAGTTTTGCGTCACTTCAATCAAGGGGTCAAAGAGACGATTGATGTACTGGATAAAGGCATACATAGTCCCGGCAGTTATTCCCAGATAAAGTCCACGATAGCCAAAATAGGCCATTAAAACTGCATACCCTAGGAGTTTCAGCAAACTCATGGCAGGGCGCAAAAAGAGGGCATCCAAGGCTACAGAACGGTTGGCATAGACCAAGTGTTCTTGGTTGATTTCATCAAACTCTGACTGTAGGCGCTTCTCTTGATTAAAGGCCTGGATTATTCTGATTCCCTCGATACTTTCTGCTAGCTTGCTATTGATATCTGACAAGAGACTTCTGGTTTTCTCAATGATTTTCACTGATTTTTTCCGATAGAGATTGACCAAAAGGAAAATCAAGGGGAGAAAGAGCAAGACTAAAGCAGTCAAACGAAAATCCAAAACCAACATGGTATAAAGGGTTGTCAGAAAGATGAAAACTGCTGAGATAAAGCTGGATAAAATCCCAGAAAACATATCACTGATGGTTTCGGTATCATTTGTCAAGCGAGAGACGATGGAGCCTGCTGGCGTCTTATCAAAGTAAGACATACCCAGCTTTTCCATATTGGCAAAGGCATCCCGACGAATATCCCTAACAATGCTGTAAGATACCCGAGCAAAGAGAAGATTGCCGACATACTGGACCAGAGTTTGTAGGATATAAAGACCATAGTAGGCCAGCAAAACGGTCACAGCGAGTTGGTTGAGATTGCTGAGATACTGGTCGATAAAGTGGGAAGCCACAAGGGGAATGACACTTTTGATGACCGTCGTCGCTAGTAGAAAACTGAGTGCCAAAAAAGTCAGGAGTCCATAAGGCTTGAGATAGGACATCAAGCGCTTCAATACAGCCCATTGTTCTTTCTTATTCTGCATCTTCTTCTCCTTTCATTTCCAGCTGCTGAGATTGGTAGGTTTGGGCATACCAGCCATCCATGGCTAGCAAGTCTTCGTGCCTGCCTCGTTCGATGATTTGGCCATTTTGCAGGACTAAAATCAAATCTGCATGGACAACTGCACTGAGGCGATGGGCCGTGATGATGGTTGTCTTGTCATTGCGCGTTTCCTTAAGATTGTCAATAATAGCATACTCTGTCTTGGCATCCACGGCGGACAAGGAGTCATCTAAAATCAAGATATCAGGGTCTAAAATCATCGCCCGACTCATAGCCAGACGTTGCTTTTGACCACCAGAAAGACTGACCCCTTTTTCACCGATGAGGGTATCAAATCCTTGGGGCATGGCTACAATATCTTGATAAACTTGGGCTAGCTTCGTCGCTTCCTCGACCGCTGAAAGTGGTAAATCAGGATTCCCAAAGCGTATATTGTCTAAGATTGAAGTCGCAAAGAGAAACTGGTCCTGAGGAACATAGCCCATAAGACTGCGAAGATCTGTCAGACGATAGTCACGAATATCGTGGCCATTCAGATAAATGGCTCCCTTATCCACATCGTACTCACGCAAGAGGATCTTGATCAAGGACGTTTTTCCAGAGCCTGTCTGCCCGACTAAGCCCAGTGTTTGCCCTTTTCCCAAACTAAAGTGAACATTTGTCAGTGTTTCCTCATTTTCAAAGGCAAAGCTATCAATATCGTACTCTAAGCGTCCATTTTCAATACCATCTAAAGGAAACTCAGGGTCTTGTACAGGTGATTCCTGAAACAAGAGTTCCTCAATCCGCTGGTAAGAAACCTTCCCTCGCTGGGTAATATTAAAGAGGAAGCCGATGGCCATAAGAGGCCAAACCAGCATATCCAAGTAGCTGATAAAGGTGACCAGATTCCCAACTGTAATCTGCCCTTCCTGAACCATCAAGGAGCCGACCAAGAGGGTTAAAACATAGGAGGAACCAACAAACAAGAGAACCATAGGGTCAAAGAGACTATCGTATTTCATGGTTTGCAGGTTCTTCTGGAAGGTCAATTCATTGACTGCCTGAAAGGACTTCAACTCGTCCGCCTGGTAACCGAAAGACTTGGTCACTTTAATACCTGATACAGACTCCTGTACCTTGTTATTAAGTTCGGAAAAGGCAGCTTGGGATTCGCCAAAGGCCTTGTGGGTCTTTCTCCCTAGACGACTGGTCGCATAAGCCATGAAAGGCAGGGGAAGAATGGCAACCAAGGTCATCTGCCATGAAATGCTAAAGAGCATGGTCAACAAGGTCACTAAAGCTGTGATTGAGGCATCAACCGCTGACATAACCCCTCCCCCTGCCAGACGCGTTAAGGCATTGATATCGTTGGTTGCGTGTGCCATCAGGTCCCCCGTCCTATAGGTTTGATAAAAGGCTGGAGACATTTTTGTGAAATGCTCAAATAAGCGAGAGCGCATAATCTGTCCCAAACGGTAGGAAGTACCGAGGATATACATACGCCAAACATAGCGCAGATAGTACATCCCAAAGGCTGCAAGAAGCAAGTAAAATAGGGCAAGAAGGAGGTCCTGCTGGGTTAATTGCCCCGATGTGATGGCATCAATGACCCTCCCCATAACCATTGGGGGAATGAGGTTGAGGACGGAAACCAAGACCAGAGCCACAATCCCGACTAAATAACGGCGTTTTTCTAACTTGAAAAACCACCAAAGTTTTTGAATAATGGACATAACATCCCTTTCTGATTGCAAATAGAAACCTGAGGCCAAGACCCCAGGTTTTTCTTATTCATAGGTTACGACTGTGACCGCACCCTTGTCATACTCAGCGATAAAGATATTGGCTACATTGTCATGCCCTTGCTTGCTGAGGTTATCAAGCAGCCATTCTTCGTTACGACCAATCGACTCCAAAACATCGACTTGTATCACACCGTCAGTCACAACTGGATACTTAGGATTTTCATCCCCCATTTGGACCACGATGAGTTGGCCATTTTGCTCCTGCACAGCTCGTTTGACTTGCTTCATCTGGAAAATTCCTTGGCTACGAAGTTTGAGGGCTACATCCGATGCAGACAAGCCAACTGAACGACAGGCTTCTGGGTCAATCTGCCCATTTTTGATAAGGAGAGTTGGTTTTCCATCAATCAAGCGTTTGACAAAACGAACATTGTTATTGAGCCACTTGAGGGTCAAGACCAAAATCGTCCACATCATCAAAATCACTGCATACTGGAGAATGCTGATAGAACTATTGTAAATCACCCCACCGATGATACCACCGAGAACATAGTTCTGAATTTGGTCTGTCGCAGAGTTAGGTGCTAGGTTCCCCTTTCCTGTCACATTGATAACAAAAACAAGCGAGAAAAGTCCCAAGGCCAGTTTGATTAAAATTTCCATGTAGTTGAGTGTCATTTGTTTACCTCCACCAATTCAATAGCGTCTGTTTGATGCAATTCTAATTTCTCTAAAAGATACTTGTCTGGTTGGCTCCCGTTCATGGCACGATAGAAATTTGAACCTACCTTGATAAGTGCTCCATCAGTGGCAGCTGAAGTATTGACATAAACTTCTGATTTATCCACTCCCAAGTCTTTAGAAATGACCTCTATGAAATGAAGGGAAGTTTGAAATTGATTGTTAGAGGCTTGATTGGTCTGGTATTTTGAGATTGTTACCAAAAGCATGGCTACCAAAGTCAAGGCCAAAATCATGACCAATTCACGAAACTTAGTTCCCTTTTTATCACGATAAGCCTTAAAAGCAAAAAATCCTGTGATAGCTAGGAGCACAATCCCAAAGCCAATCATGATGCCATTTTGCTGACTGATTTGGCTAAGTACATAGTCATATGAGTAAAATTTCATTTATTTTCACTCCCTTTCATAAAATCATTCTTCATTATAAACGAAAGAGAGTGATTTTTCAAGCCATACGTTGGGGAAATAGACCTTTTTTTGGTATAATAAAATCTATAATCTGAATGAAAAAGGTAACTTTATGAAACTTATCTCATGGAATATTGATTCCCTCAATGCAGCCCTAACTAGTGACTCAGCTCGTGCCAAATTGTCCCAAGAAGTCCTACAAACCTTGGTCGCTGAAAATGCTGATATCATTGCTATCCAAGAAACCAAGCTTTCTGCCAAAGGCCCTACAAAGAAACACTTGGAAATTTTAGAAGAACTCTTCCCAGGCTACGAAAACACGTGGCGCTCTTCCCAAGAACCTGCCCGTAAAGGCTATGCTGGAACCATGTTCCTTTATAAGAAAGAACTTACACCTACTGTCACTTTCCCAGAAATCGGTGCCCCTTCTACCATGGACTTGGAAGGTCGTATCATCACTCTAGAATTTGATAAATTTTTCGTGACCCAAGTTTACACTCCAAACGCTGGAGACGGCCTCAAACGCTTGGAAGAACGTCAAGTATGGGATGTCAAATATGCTGAGTATTTGGCTCAACTAGACAAAGAAAAACCAGTCCTTGCAACCGGTGACTACAATGTGGCCCACAATGAGATTGACCTTGCAAATCCTGCTAGCAACCGCCGTTCACCAGGATTTACCGACGAGGAGCGTGCTGGATTTACTAACCTTTTAGCAACTGGATTTACTGATACCTTCCGCCACATTCACGGCGATGTTCCAGAACGCTACACTTGGTGGGCACAGCGCAGCAAGACTTCTAAAATCAATAATACTGGCTGGAGAATTGACTACTGGCTCACAAGTAACCGCATCGCTAACAAGGTGACTAAGTCTGATATGATCGACTCGGGAGCTCGCCAAGACCATACACCTATTGTCATGGAGATTGAACTCTAAGGAGAAAACGAATGGACTATCAAGCTGTCATTCCTGAATTTGTAGTATCTGACATCGAAAAATCACGCCACTTCTACTGCAACCTGCTAGGATTCTCTGTCGAATACGAGCGTCCAGAGGAGAAATTTCTCTTCCTCTCACTTGAAGACTGCCAACTTATGCTAGAAGAAGGCAGCACAGAAGAATTAGCCCAACTAACCTATCCTTTCGGGCGCGGTGTCAATATTTCCTTTGGTATTGAAGATGTCCCTCAACTCCACCAAAAACTGCTAGAAGCTGACTATCCTATCCATCGTCCCTTAACCAAAAGAAAGTTTCGTGTTGGAGATTACTATATCTATCCTCATGAGTTTGCAGTTTTGGATCCAGATGGCTATTTTTTAAGATTTAGCGAGTAGAATAATAAAGATTTGGAAAAAGTCTTTAAAGTTAAAAAGGCATATTGTCAAGTCTTGAAAAATCTTGATAATATGTCTTTTATGATGAAAAAATCTTCTAATACTCTTCGAAAATCAAATTCAAACCACGTCAGCGTCGCCTTACCGTACTCAAGTACAGC
>NZ_JVJI01000027.1:0-781 GCF_001072665.1 Streptococcus pseudopneumoniae
TTTAACAATAGTAGTATTACTTGTATCAGTTTATTTTTACTTTTTTCCAAAACAACCTAAAAATATTTTTGATGAAATTTACCAAGAAACTGAGAAAACATATCGGTCAAATAATGTTTTAAGGCATATAGATGGGTTTAAAATCAGACCGGATTGGCCAAGTGATGACCCCAATATTTTGTATACTCCGTTCGGATTATACAACAAAGAGAAAACACCGTCAGATTATTATGAGATAGAAATTGGGTTTAATTTTGAATATACATCTCAATTAAGCTCCGTTACATTTGAGAGGCAAGTAGGACCAAACACGAGAGTTAGGATATGGAATAAATATACTTATCAAGACCGTACTTTAAAAAAAATTGTCAAAATAGGTTTGAAGAAAGCAGATACGGAAACTTATATTGAAGACGAAGCTCAGGTGAAATCCTATCTAGAGCAGTACGGTATCACTGCCAAGGATTTGGATTCTTACTACGACGAAATCGTCAATCAAAAAGTCTTAAAAGACTGGTGCTCGATTTATGACAGCAAGTATTCGCCAAGCAACTATGGCGATGTCAAGATTGAAACCCAGTGGGAGAATTGGTGATAACATGAAGAAAATTCTCGGTTTAGTAGCCTTATTCGTGATAATCATATCATCCTGTTTCTACTTTTTTATCCGTCAACCTAAAAACATTTTTGATGAGATTTACCAAGAAACTGAGAAAACCTATCGAACAAATAATATTTTAAGGCATATAGATGGCTTTGAAATTAGTCCAGGTTGGCCAAG
>NZ_JVJI01000028.1:0-272 GCF_001072665.1 Streptococcus pseudopneumoniae
GGTTGAACTAGGGCATCGCCCTCATGACCTGGCTCTTGCGTGCCTTTAGTGCTAACGGGTTCTGTATAAGACGGTTGTGCTGGTTGAACCAGGGCCTCACCCTCATGACCTGACTCTTGTGTACCTTGAGTACTGATTGGGGCTGTGTAGGCCGGTTGCGTTGGTTGAACTAGAGCCTCGCCTTCATGACCTGACTCTTGTGTGCCTTGGGTGCTAACGGGTTCTGTATAAGTCGGTTGAACGGGTTGAACTAGGGCATCGCCCTCATGACC